>JANMGF010001617.1:0-26397 GCA_031374535.1 Polyangium sp. (in: bacteria) | reverse complement strand
GCTGGTCGAGCAGATGGCGCAGCGGATCGGAGAGATCGCCACGCCCTCGCCGCTCGCAGGGCGCTGGGGCAAGGACGGCGAGGTGCTCCTGGTCTACCAGTCGCGGCTCAAGCTCTGCGCGCTGATCAAGGGGATCGTGCGAGGGCTCGGCGCGAATCTGGAGCAGCCGGTGGTGTTCGAGGAGCTCCGGTGCATGCACGCAGGGTCGACCGCGTGTGAGCTTTCGGTGAAGCTCGAACGAACGCAACACGCGGATCGTCCACACGGGCTGCGGCGAAGGCACACGCCGCCGGCGATCAGCGTCGCCGCGGTGAGGGGCGCGATGCTCGGGGCTCGCTCGCAGACGCCGTCCGCGCCGCCACCGTCGAGCGGGGTGATCTCGACGCGAACGTCGTCGCCAAGCTCGGCGCCAGGCGCGCGATCGGAGCCGCCGAGCCCGCTGGAAGAGTCGTCCGAGCTCTTGCGTCGCCGCTGAGCAAGAGCCGCGACGCGAGAGCCCAGCGAGGGTCGGTCATGCGTTGGTCCAGACGGTGCCGGCGCGACGGCGCTCCGCGTACGACGGGCTGCTGAGCGAATAACGCAGGAGATCGCCGGTGACGGGATGCAGCACGACGGTCCGCGGATCCTCGGCGGCCCGCGCGACGTCACGATCGATGCGGCAGAGGTGATCGACCGCGGCGACGAGATCGCCGGAGAGCAAATACCCGAGTCGGTTCTCGCTGCGACGAACACCAGCGGCGAGGGTACGAATGTCGTAGCCCGGGGCGACCGAAGGCAAGATCTCCTCGAGCTGCTTGCGTTGCCGGCGGCCGATCGCGCGCTGGATGTGGACGGCGAAGGCCTGGACGGCCTGCTCGCGCACGGGGCCGAGATCACGCGCGCCGAAGGCAGGATCGACGGTGCGAAGGGCGGAGACGAGGAGGGCATCGCAGGACTCGAGCGCGAGCTCGTCGAGCCAGGCAGGGCCGAGCGCGATCCGCACGAAGAGGCGGCCGAGGGCGAAGGCTTGTTCGGGCTCGGGGAGCTCGGCGAAGGAGGTGGGGCCGACGATGGCCGGAGGATCGCCAGGATAAACACGCGGCATGCCTTGCCAGCTCTGCGAGAGGTAAAGCTCGAAGCCCTCGACGCCGAGGCTCTTGGCGATGCGATCGGCGAGGCGATAGGTGCCGTGGTTGTCGCGCGAGCCGATGCGATCACGCGAGGAGACGCCGAGGCTGCCAAGCTCGAAGCGCAGGGCCTTGGCGGCGATGGGGGCGATGGCCGCGGCGACGAGCAACATGGGGCTCTGCGCTTCGGGGACGAGCAGGCGATGAAGCTCCGCGCCGGCAAAAACGCCAGGGGGCAACGCTTCGGGGGGCATGCGGCGGGCGCGGAGGCGCGTGATGCGTTCGGGTTTCACGTCGCCGAGGCAAGCGCGCGCTTCCTCGACGGTGAGGCGCTCCTCGGCGCGGCCGTCCTTGGCGAGCGCGGATTCGAGGGCGGCGAGGGCCGCGGAGAGCTCGCCGGTCTTCGCGAGGGCGTCGATGTCGGTCGCGAAGACGTCGCGGAGGATCTGGACGGCTTCGGTGTTGCGGTTGGCAGCGTCGAGGCCGCGGCCGAGGGCAGCACGCGCGTCGGGGCCTGCGTTGGGGAGCGCGACGGCCTGCTGGAGGTGCGCGACGCCGTCGCGAGGACGCACGAGGACGGTGACCTCGAGCAAGCCGATCGTGGTGAGCCATCCAGGATCGACAGGCAAGCGGCGGGCAGCGGCGATCTCGAGGACCTGGCCGAGCGCCGTGACGTACTGGGAAGCGCCGTCGGGCGTCTCGACGCGGTAGAGGCGAGCGAGGGCGCCCCACGCGCGGAGGTCGGTCGGGCCGTGCGCGATGGCGTCGCAGAGCGCGCGGACGATGCCGGGACGATCGCCGGCCTGGGATTGGGCCTCGGCGAGGCGAAGGCAAACCTCGACGCGGGTGCGCGCGTCGTGGGAGGCGTCGGCGAGGCGCGTGAGGGCATGCACGGCGAGCGGGCGATCGCCGCGTTTGGTGGCGATCTGGTAGAGGCGGTCGAGCGCGAAGGCGTGCGAGGGCTCCATGGAAAGCACGGCCTGGATCGATGCTTCGGCGCGCGGGAGATCGGCGAGCGGGCCTTCGTAGAGGGTCGCGAGCTCGAAGTACGCGGCGGCGCGAGCTTCGGCGACGGGCGCGATGGAGACGATGCGTTGCCAGGCGTCGCGCGCCTCGGCGGGGAGGCGCTGCGCGGTATAGAGGCGCGCGATGAGCATCAGCGCGGGGACGTCGTCGGGCGTGAGGGCGAGGACGCGGCGCATGGCGGCGATGCCGATGCTCGGGTCGGGTGAGCTGCCGCCGGCCTCGTGGTGACGGAGGACGGCGCGGCCGATCTCGCTGCCGAGAAGGACGATCTGCGCCGAGGATGCAGCGCGATCGAGGGCCCCGCCGAGGCGATCGGCGAGGCGCGCAGGATCGGGGCCGAGGCCACGCGCGAGGGCGCGGGCGGCGGGTTCGCAGTCGGGGTCTTCGCGGAGGGCGTGCTCGTAAAGCTCGAGCGCTTCGCCCATGAGGCCAGGCTCCTCCGCGGTGAGCTGCGCGGCGCGGACGAGGTGGCCGGCGCGGCGAGCTGCGCCGTCGACGATACGAGCGAGCGCGCGGTTCGCCGTGATGAGCGCGGAGCGATCGCCGAGGTTACCGGCGAGTCGATCGAGGCCACGCGCCGCGAGCAAGCTGTCGGGCCAGAGCGAGAGGGTGTCGCGGTAGCCAACGAGCGCGGCGCGGGAGAGTGAGGCGTCACCACTCGCCTTGGCCTCGACGAGCATGGCCTCCTCGAGCTGGAGGAAGGCGCGGGCGATCGACTCGCGGGCGAGGGATTTGCGCGCCGTGATCGACGCGAGGAGGAGCGCGCTCGCCGCGGTGACCGAGCTTGGCGCGATGGCGCCTTCGACGAGGCGGCCGGCGATGCGGACGATGGCGTCGTGTACGCTCGCGTCGGCTGGACGTTCGGCGACCACGCGGCCGAGCGCGTCGAGGAGCATGTCGCTCGGGATGCGCTCCTCGAGGACGACGAGGTGCGCGAGGGCGCCCGTGCGCGCGACGACCGATCTCGTGGCGGAGGCCTGTCCGCGGAGGACATCGGCGAGCGCGACGGCCTGCGCGCTCCGGTGCAGATGCTCGAGCATGCGGAGCGCGGGGACGTGATCGGGGACCACGGAGGTGAGCCCTTCGAGCAACGCGACGGCCTCACGCTGCTCCTTGCGGCAGAGGACTTCCGCGAACGCGATGCGGATCGCGTGATCGACGGCGGCCGGCGGGTGGCGCGCGAGCCAGCCCGCGTAATGCGTGGCGAGATCGTCGGTCGCGCGGCGTCGCACGAGGATCCGCTCCATGGCCTCGACGACGGCCGGATCGAACATGCCGTCGGCCGAGAGCGCATCGGCGGCTGCGAGGGTCGCGAGCGCGGCCTGATCGTCGCCGAGCAACAGCTCCTCGACCTCGGCGGCCTGGAACAGGAAACTCGCGCGCGGGATGGGCCCGGAGGCGCCCTCCGCGAGTTTTTTCAGCGAGGCGACGAGGCGGCGGTGATCTCCCGTGGCGCGGAGCAGGCGCATGATCTCGAGCGCGGGCATCGGGTGATCAGGGCGCAGACGCGCGGCCTCCTCGTAAGCACGCACGGCTTCCAGGGGACGCTTGAGGCGCAGCTCGTCGAAACGCGCGACCTCGATCCAGAGCCCGAACGAGCCCGCAGGATCGCAACGGATGAGCCCGAGGAGCGCGAGTTTTGCGTCCTCGTTCCGGCCCGCGCGGGAGAGCAAACGGAAACGGGCACGGAGCGCGTCGGGGTCGGTGGCCTTGACGGCGAGCGCCCGATCCACGAGCTCGAGCGCGCGATCCCGATCGCCCATCCGTTCGCCCACGACGTCGGCCGCGCGGAGCAGGAGCCTACGCTTGAGCGCGGAATCCTCGGTGAGATCGGACTCGGCCACGAGCGCCTGCGAGAGCCTGCGGTGGTCGCCGGCGCGCTGCGCGTTCCGCTGCACCGCGAGGAAACTCGTCCGCCTTGCCGGCTCGATCGCGAGGATCTGATCGAGCACCTCGAGGGCGCGCTCCGGCTTTCCGAGCTCGTCCTCCCAGATGCTCACGAGCTTCTCGAGCAGCGCGATCTTGCGAGGAGCCTCGGTCGAGGCCTGCGCGGCCTGCGCATAAAGGTCGATGCGCGCGTGTACACCCGCGTCCATCTCGCGCGCGGGCTTCTCCAGCAGCGAGGACAGGATGTCGAAGGCCGTGCCTTCGCCCGGGCTGACGGTCCACGCGGCCTTCAGGTACGCGATGGCGTCTTCGCGCTTGCGCAGGTGTCGCTCGCAGATGTCGGCCGCGCGCACGAGCGACGAGACGCGATGGGGCACGGGACGCTCGGCATTCCCCTCGGCGGTCCAGACCTCGACGCGACGCTCGTGGCGACCGAGCCGCTGGAGCGCGCGATCGAGCCGCTCCCGCGTCGATTCGTCGATCGGATCGTGCAGGAGCGCCTGCTCGGCGTGCGCGGCCGCGTTCTCCGCTTGCCCGAGCGCGTCGTGGATCTCCGAGAGCCGGACGTGGGCGTACGCGATCGCCTCCTGCCCGTTCAGCGTGGCGAGCTCGCGCTTGCGCGTGATGGATGCCTGCTCGAGCGCCCCTTCCTGCTCTTGCAGCCGGCTCAGCTCGGCGAGGATCCGACGCGAGGTCGGCGTGCCCTGGGGCGCCCGCGAAGAGGCACGCCCGAGCAGCGCGATCGCCTCGTGCGGGTCGCGCAGCCGCTCGGTGTGGATCCGCGCGGCGGTGTAGAGCAGCCTCGAGGCTCGATCGTCGTCGAGCTCGTGTTCGGCCTCGGCCGAGAGCGAGTCACAAAGCGCACGCGGATCGTCATGGCGGACGTGGTGCCGCGCGAGCGCCGCGCGTACCGGTCCCGGCGCGGGCTCGAGGACGACGGCCCGTTCGAGGGCAGCCGTGGCGAGCGCGGGCTGCTGGAGCATGTCGTCGAGCACCGCGGCGCGCTCGACGTGGAGCCATGCGGCGAGCCGTTCGTCTCCATCGGACCTGCCCGGATCGGGGGCGTACGCATCGGCCATCCGCTCGAGGTGCCGGGCGAGCGACTCGGCGAGATCACGACCCTTGCCACGCTCGAGCTCGCGGCGCAGGACGGCCTCGAGCCCGCGCAGCGCATGCGGGTGCTGCGGTACGAGCTCCAGCGCCTTCCCGTAAGCCGCGCGCGCCTCCGGCAGGCGACCGAGGTCGACCGAGGCCCTCGCGCGTTCGGAGAGCAGATCCGCGCGCTCGTTGTCGCTCTCGGCGACCCCGAGCTCGTCGTCGATCACCGAGATCCGCTCCAGCCGATCCTCGGGCTCGAACAGATGCCGGAGCCTCGACAGCGCCGGTCCGAGCGAACGCATGATCGAACGCGCGGCCCCGAACGAGCGTCGCGCCGCGATCCGATCGAGCTCGACGCGTTGCTCCTGGAGACCTCGCTCGACGAGGGCTCGCGCTGCGGCCACGGGATCCGTGACGGCGAGTCGCTCGGCGCGCCGCGTGAGCTCGACGCCCGGCGTTCCAGGCTCCGTGGAAGCGGCGGCGGCCGGCTCGACGGGCGCGACGGCAGGCGCGGCCGGTGTTGCGGGCGCGGACGCGGCAGCGGGCCCGGTTCCCGTGGGCAACGTGGTCGCGCGGCGTGGAAGCGGCGCGGGGCGCCCTGGGAGAGGCGGTGGTCCCATCGGCGGCAGCGGCGGCGGCGCCATCGGCGGCAGCGGCCCGGTTTGCGGCGCGGCGGGCACCGGCGTCGTGCGTTGCGCCGCCGTGATCGTGGTGGCCTTTGGCAGAACCGGACCGACCGCAGGCACGACCTTGCCTGGCGCGGGCCGAGGACCTGCCCCGCCTTGGGGCTGCGTGGTTGGCACGGGGGCCGCGGACGGCGTGGGCAACGCAGGCTTGCCCTTGTCCACCGCGTCCCACCCCGCGTCGATGGACATCATCGCGGGTCGCGCCGGAAGGGCGGGGTTGTCCTCGGCCTTTGGCTCCTCGGGGTGCTCGTCGTTCTCGGCCACATGTCGATGCTACACGGCCTGCCCGCCGATCGAGCAACCTCCAGGCACACAGCGGCCGTCAGTCACATTTCGCGCCGATACACGCCGCCAGCTCCTCGCCGCACTCGTCCTGGATGCACCCGAAGTCCCCGCCGCAGATGGGGAGCACCGAGACCGCGCAGTTGAGCACCTGATCGACGAAGAACTGCACGTCGGCGCAGCCCTGGGCGACGCAGTTGGACACGCAGGTCACGCTGAACTGAGGCGGATCCTTGGCGAGATCGATGCAGCCGAAGGCGCACGTGACCACCTCGAGGCAACCCTTCAGCTCGCACGCCCCGCAGTCCTGGGGGCAGATCGAGCACGTCTCGAACGGCTCGCATTTCCCGTTCGGACACACCGAGCAAACGCCGCAGTCCGTCTGGCACGAAGCGCACGTCTCGGTCCCGGTGCAGAACCCGTCCCCGCAGCCGGGGCAGATTCCGCAGTCACCGGGGCACGTGAAGCAGGTCTCGGTGCCGGCGTCACACGCGTTGTTGCCGCAGCTCGGGCACGCGTCGCAGTCCGGCGCGCACGAGAGGCAGTCCTCCGGCGCCGTACAGAAGCCGTCCCCGCAGGCCACGCATGCGCCGCAATCCCCGGGGCACGAGGTGCACGCCTCGCTCGGGTCGCACACGTTGTTGCCGCACGTCTGGCAGAGGCCGCAGTCGATGGGACAACTCGCGCAGCTCTCGCCCGTCCCGCAGGTTTTGTCGCCGCAGCTCGCGCAAGCGCCGCAGTCGCTCACGCACGTCGCGCAGCTCTCGTTTTCGCCGCAGGTGCCGTCGCCGCAGCTCGCGCACACGCCGCAGTCGAGCGGGCAGTTCTCGCAGGCCTCGAGCCCGAGGCACGCGCCGTCGCCGCATCCTGGGCAGAGGCCGCAGTCCTGCGTGCAGCTCGCGCATGTCTCGTCGGGATCACACGCCCCGTCCCCGCACGCGCCGTCGCCTGCGATCTCGGCCTCCGAGGGCGTGATGCTCGTCCGCCCACACCCGGCGAACGAAAAAAGCGCGCCGAGGACGCCGAGCAACAAGACAAAGACGAACGACCGCTGCACGAAGCGCCGCGAGCTCTGCATGGGATCCACCTGACCAGACGAAGAAACCGAAGCCAGCGAGCTCCGATCCTACCTGACAGGGCCTCCCCGCGCTGGGTCAGCGCGGCCTTCTTTCCAGCGCACAAAAAAGGACACCCCGGCGACCCGTGGAAACGGGTCGCCGGGGTGTAAGTTGTTTCACTTCGGGGCGTCGGCCGGCGTCGCCGCGTCACCCGCCGGCGCCGCCGCCGCGTCACCCGCCGGGGCACCCTCGGCCGGCTTCGCGTCCGCGGGAGCACCCTCGGCCGGCTTCGCCTCGCCGCCCTCGGGAGCAGCCGGCTCCGCCGGGGCGCCGCCGCAAGCGACCGCGAGGAGCGAGACAGAAAGGGCGAGGATGATGTGCTTGATCATGTTGGTAGGCCTCCGTACGTGCTGAAGAACTCCCGCAGACGTCCGTCCTGCGGCACTCCCCTGGACGCCCAGGGTCGCTGGAACGGCTCACGTGAGCTCCGAAAAAATCTTTGTGGCCGCCGTGAGCCACCTGCCACACCCTGAGCGTCCTTAGACGCGCGGGATTTTCGAGAATGGCGCCCAAACTTCAGCGCGGTCGCTTGCGGCTCGTCGAGCCAACATCACCCCGCCCCACCGAGGGCGACGAGGTAGCGGCGACACCCACACCCGACGATCGCGCCGAAACGAGACGAGCGCCCGAGACCACGCGTGTCCCCAAGGGCAGCCGATCCGCGCTCGCCGAGCTCCCCGACGCGCAGCTCGTCGGCCTCGGCGCGGAAGGTGACGTCCAGGCGCTCGAGATCCTCTACCGGCGCCACTCCGCCTTCGCGATCCACCTCGCCACGCGTATCGAGGGCTCGCCGCGCGACGTGGAGGACATCGTCCATGACGCGTACCTCCGCGCCTTCGAACGCCTGCGTGATCTCACCGATCGCTCGGCGTTTCGCGGCTGGCTGGGATCCATCGTGGTGCACGCGGTGCGCTCGCGCATGCGCCGCGGCAAGCTCCTGAACCTCCTCGGCCTCGGTCGAGCGAGCGAGCCCGTGGACCTCGACGCCCTCGCGAGCCCCGACGCCTCGCCTGACGTGCGCGCGCAGCTCGCCCAGATCTACGCGCTCCTGCGCACGTTGCCCGCGGACGAGCGTATCGCCTGGACACTCCGGTGCATCGAAGGGCACGAGCTCGAGGCCGTCGCGGGCCTCACGCGATGCTCGCTCGCCACCGTGAAACGCCGTATCACGCGCGCGCAACGTTTCCTCGACGACCACTTCGTCGACCCGACCGGCAAGGATGAACCGGTGAGCAAAGAGGTTGCCCGATGACCCGCCGCGTGGTGCCCCCCATGCGCCCGCGCGACCTGCGGGATCACGCCGATCCGGCGCGGATCGATCGCATCTGGGATCGGATCGAGCACGACCTGCCCGGCCGAGAGCCCGAGCGGTCGCGCTTCACGGGTACGTTGCTCGCCCTCGCCGCAGCGACGATCGGAGCCTTCAGCGCGGGCCTCTACGTGGGAACGAGCTCCGGCAAGGATCGCGGCACGACCGAGATCCGCACGATCGCCGCCGAGAACAGCGCCGCGCCGAGCGTGCTCGCGGCGGGCAGCCGACAGGCGAGTTATCCGCTCCCCGGCGGCGGCACGTTGACCCTCTCGCCCGGCGCGACCGTGGAGGTCGAGCGTGGTGACGGCGAGGCGATCACGCTGCGCTTGCTGCGCGGCGAGGCGTCCCTCGACACGGCCGGCGCGCCCTCCGCAGGGGAGATCGCGGTCGTCGCCGAGGACGCGAAGCTCCTTCCAGGCGCAGGGAGCGTGGTCTTCGTCCGTCGAAACGAGGCCGACATCGACGTGCGTGTCGCGAGTGGATCGGCGCGCGTCTCCTGGCCCGCCGGCTCGCGTGAGCTCTCGAGTGGCGACGGGCTCGAGGCCGTGCCGATGATCGCGCTCGCCGCGGCCCTGCATCCCGACGAGGCGAACAACGACGATCCGCGGCCTCCACGCGCGACGGCGCCCATGCCGCGTGACATCTCGGAGCGCCCGCTCGCCCTGCCGCTGCGAGCCGAGACCCCGATCGTGGCGATCGCAGCGCCCGACTGGCGCGCGCGATACAACGCAGGCGAGCTCGCTCAAGCCCTCGAGCTCCTGCGCCAGCAGCCAGGTGGGATCGACGGCGCGATCGCCTCTGCGAGGAGCGCCGCCGAGCTCGTCGTGATCAGCGACATCGCCCGCTCCAAGGGCGGAGATCCTTCCGCCGCGCTCCTCGCCCTCACCCGGCTCGTCGAGCGTTTCCCGAGCGACCCCTACGCCGAGATCGCGGCCTACACGCTCGGCGGCATGTACGAAAAGACGGGGCAGGCCGATCAAGCGCAGAAGTACTTCGAGCGCGCGCGGAGCCTCAAAGGCGTCCTGGCCGAAGACGCCCTCTGCAAGCAGATCCGCGCCGAGCACCGCGCTGGTCGGAAGGAGGAGGCGGCGCGCATGGGCACGGAGTATTCGAACAAGTACCCCGATGGCCGGTGCAAGGAAGACGTGGAGCGAATCCTCTCGGGCGAGGAGCCCGTACAAGAGGAGCCCCAGGCTTCACCGGACGCGGGAGCAAGCGACGCTAGCGCGCCCTGATCTCCGGGTGCTCCTCGCCGGGCTCGCCGCCCTCGCGACGCTCGCCCGAAACCCGAGCGACGCGCGCGCGGACGTCCCCACGCCTGCATCGCCTCCGCCTGCCTCCCCGCCCGCCTCCACGGCCCCGCGCCGCGTCGAGGTGCGCCTCTCGCTCTCCCGCGCCGCAGCCGAGGCGCTCGCCGAGCCACGTGTGCGGCGCTTGCTCGAGATCGAGCTCGACGACACCGGCACGCTCGCGCCTCACGCAGGCGGCCCTCTCGGCGACCACATCGCCCACGTGTGGATCGACCTGCCGAGCCCGTCCGAAGTGCTCATCGAGGCGCGCCTCGCCGAGCGCGCCGTCACGCGTCGTTTCCTCATGATCGGCGGCCTCAACCCCGACGTCGCGGCGCGCCTCGTGGCCATCGCCGCCAACGAGCTCGTCCGCGCGCAAGCCCGCCCGATCCGGCCCCGCCGAACCCCGGCGCCGCCCACGCCCACGCCCAAGGCCCTCGAGCTCGCGGCGCGTCGTGCACCTGCGATCGTCTGGTCGACCGCGCCAAGCTTCGCCTTCCTGCCCTCCTCGGACGGCACCTTGTGGGGCGCGGGCGCCTCGGTCGGCTTCCGCAGCGCTGGCCTCAGCGAACGTGCGACGGCCCGGTGGCTCACGGGCCCCACGAGCGCCGGTGCGACCCGCTGGTTCGAGGTCGGGCTCGCCGTCGACTACCGCGTCTGGCTCGGCCCGTCGGTCCGCCTCGCGTTTGGCGCCGACGCCGGGCTCGCTTTCCTGCGGCTCGGCGACGCCCGCGCGACCGACGGCATCCTGGGCACGCGTGACACCTGGTCGGGCCGCGCGGGCGGGATCCTCGGCGTCGACGTGCGCGCGTTCGGCCCGGCATGGCTCGGCCTCCACCTGAGCCCGGGCGCTGTCCTGAGGCGCGCGCCCTTCGAAAGCACGAGCGGCCTCGGCGGCGCCATCGAGGGCCTCTGGCTCGGCGTGGATCTTTCGTTGCAGATCGAGCACCCGCTCGAAAGGTCCGTCCCGACGAACCCGCGTTGATCGTCTTCTTCCGGCGGGGTCTTGTGCCTCGGCCGTATGTCTCCATGAACTCGGCGTGAGCCTTTCGATGCGACACGGGGAAGAGCCCGACGACGGCGTCGTGCTCGGGCCTGCGAGCGCTGGACGAGCGCTGCGCGAGCGCTTCGGCACGTTCGTCGGCGTCGAGTACCTTCCTGGCAAGACGGCGATGCGCGACGAGCTCTGCGAGCGGTTCGGCGTGTCGTTGCTCGAGGCCGAGGAGCTCTGCGACTCGCTCGAGGCGTCGGGCGCGCTGCGCTTCATCAGCACGCCCGACGGCGATGGCTTCCACATCGACAACGACCTGGTCGACGAAGCTGCCTGACGTTTCGCCGCGCGGCGCGAGGCTCGGACGTCGAGCGGCCTCGGGGCACGCGTGTTGCCCGGTGTTCGAAAGAGCAGCTCGGCCCGGCGCGCGCTGCCACTGGAGGAAGCACCATGTTGGACCGAGGCTGGACGATCTTCCGCGTTCGCGGCATCCCCGTGAAGCTGCACGTCACGCTGCTCCTGTTCCTTCCGTACGTCGCGTTCGTCACGGCTTCCCAGTTCCGGATGATCGCGGAGGCTGTCGGGCTCCCGCGCAGCGAGATGCACCTGCCGCCGTTCGTGTGGGGCACGATCCTCGCCGTCGGGCTCTTCGTCTCCATCCTCCTGCACGAGCTCGCGCACTCCTTCGTGGCGCTGAAGAACGGCGTCGGCGTCCGGTCGATCACGCTCATGATGCTCGGCGGCGTCTCGCGGATGGAGCGCGACGTGCGGCCCGAACGCGAGGCGTGGATGGCCTTCGCTGGCCCGCTCTCGAGCTTCGGCATCGCGCTCGCCTGCTTTACCTTCTCGTTCGTGCCTTTCCCGGCCGAGGTGCGCGTCGCCTTCCTCGCGCTCGCCCTCGTCAACGCGGTGCTCGGCGCCTTCAACCTCCTGCCGGCGTTCCCCATGGATGGTGGTCGCGTGCTGCGCGGCTTGCTCTCCTCGCGGATCGGCATCCGTCGCGCGACGAACGTGGCTGCGACGATCGGCAAGGGCATGGCGGTGCTCTTCGGGCTCTTTGGCCTGCTCTCGTTCAACGTCCTGCTCGTGCTCATCGCCGTGTTCGTCTACATGGGCGCGGCGGGCGAGCAGGGGCGCAGCCAGTTTCGGCAGGTGCTCGAGGGTTTGCCCGTCGCCGAGGTGATGACCGACAGGCTCGGCGAGGCGCACGCGGACGAACCTGCGGGTGAGGTCGCGCGGCGGCTCTTCCGGCAGAACCTCGCGGGCGCGCTGGTGATCGACGGCGAGCACAACGGCATCGATCCCGATCACGTGCTCGGCGTGGTGACGGCGTGGGACCTCGCGCGTCCCGAGCTCCACCGCGTCCCCGACGCGACCGTGGGCAAAGCCATGCGAACGGACGTGCCACGCGTGCACACGCGCGACGACGCCGCGTCCACGCTCGACGCGCTCGTGAACGGTGATGCCGAGGCCGTGCTGGTCCTCAACGAGGGCGAACACGTCGTTGGCCTCGTGACGCCGGCCGACCTCCAGCGCGCGCTCGCGCTCCTTGGTGCGACCAGCGGTCGAGGTCGCTAGCTCAGGCGCTCATCTTCGGAATCACGAGCCGCACGCGAGCACCACCGCTCGGCGCATCCTCGATCTCGATCTGCATCCGCACGTGCGCCGCGATCGCCGTCGCTGCGATCAGCGAGATCCCCGCCGGACGACCTGCCGCGAGCACCTCGAAATCTCGGCTGAGCACGCCGGCCCGCGCGGCCTCCGGCAACGGATGCCCCGCATCATCCACGGTGAGCACGTACCCGCCGCCTTGATGCTCCACGAGCGTCACGACCACCTCCGTGCCCGGCGGCGACGCGCTGATCGCATGATCCAGGAGCGCATGCATCAGCACCGAGAGCGCTCCGATCTGCGCGACCTCGTACGCCGTCGCCGGCGCGTGCAGCGTCACCCGCACATCGTGCCGCGCGGCGCGACCCACGTCGTCGTGCACCACGTCCCGGAGCGCGTCCGCGATGTCCACGTGCCGCGGCAGCTCGCCGATCGGACATGCGCCGAGCCGCGCGAGGTCTGCCATCGTCTCCGAGGCCGCCGTCACGTGGCGCATCGAGCTCGCCACGATCTCGCCGACCTCGCCCTGACGATCCCGCAGCGGCAAAAGGTCGCGCGTGATGGCCGAGAAGATCCCTCGCAGCTCCGACACGAGGCCACGCACGCCCGCCACGAGCACCGCGAGACCCTCGCTGCTCACCGGCTCGATCGACGCGCTCCCCGGCGGAGACGTCGTCGTCTTCGCGCCCCCGCTCGCGAACACCGCCGCGAGCTCGCGCGCGTACGCCTCGCCTTGCTCCTGCGCCGCCTTGAGCTCGCGCTTCAAGGTCTCGAGCTCCTGCCGCTGGATGTCCACGTCGGCCGGGAGCACGAGCGTGTGCATCGCGCCGTCGAGCTCGAGGCGACCACCGAGACGGATCGCCATGCGCGACAACCATGCGCGCTCGGACTCGAACGTCGCAGGTTGATCCGGACCGAGGACGACGCTCACCTTCACGTCTTCCTTGTCGCGACGCACGCTCACCTCCGAGGAGGAGCCCTTCGCGTTCGCCGGATCGCCCGCTTGTCCCACGAGCAGGAGCAACATGCGCCGCAGCTCGGCTTCGTCGCCGAACACCGTCGTGCCTGCGCCCATCTCGATCTGCACGCGTGCTTCGGGCGCGACCTCCCACAGCAGTTGCGCCAGGTCGATCTTGCCTCGCCGGCCTCGCGTCGCAGGGTGACCGTGGAGCGACGCCAGCATCCCGACGGCTTCGTCGAGCTGGTTCAGCGTCGTCTCCACCGCGACCGTGCTCCCGCCTTCGGGCGCACGAATGGACCCCGGGGGCCCGTCCTGGATGATCACTCCCTGGCGGAGCTTCTGCGCGGCAGTGCGGGCTTCCTGCGCGAGCAGCCACGTCAGCTCGTTGCGCGTCAATCGATCGCTCGTCACCCGATCTCCGTCCTCTGCGCTTTCTTCGAGAAATCGCGCCGATGCATGATGCCAGAAGCCGCCCTGCCCTGCTACGCTGAACGCGGGTCGCCTGCTCTTCACCACGCCGCGGGTTTCCCGTCTTCCTCATGCCATGACCCGCGCCGAGACGAAGGCCCCGCGGACCCGGTTCGAGCCCAAACTCCTTTGGATCGCGCCCCTCCTCCTGGCGACGCCCACGTTTGCCGCCGCTTGTGGGCCATCCACCGCGCCCAACCCCTTCACCGTCGACGCCGGCCCCGACGCCGAAGGCGGCCCCGACGGCGGCACCGGCGGCAACCTCCCCGGCGACGACGCCGGCCCTGCCGACGACACCCTCGGCGGCCCCTGCAACGACGACGCCCAGTGCGACGACACGATCGCCTGCACCGTCGACACCTGCGACACCTCGATCGCGCGCTGCCGCCACAGCCCTGACGACGCCACCTGCCAGGACAACTTTTACTGCGACGGCGTCGAACGTTGCGAGCCCAAGCTCGGTTGCCTCCCCGGCGCCCCCATCGCTTGCTCCGACGGCGACGTCTGCACCATCGACACCTGCATCGAGGCCACCGGCGCCTGCTCTCACGTCCTGCGTGACGCCGACGCCGACGGCTCGGCCGACGACCACTGCGTCGCCAACGGTGACTGCAACGACGACGATCCCAAGGTCTCGCCCGCGCTCCCCGAGGTCTGCGCCAACGGCAAAGACGACAACTGCAACGGCACCGTCGACGAGCCTTCCTGCTCCTCCCCCAAGCACGACACCTGCGTCGATCCCCTCGTGATCGACGCGCCCGGCGCCTACACGATCGACACCACGGCCGCCGCGCTCCACTTCGCCGCCTCCTGCAACGTCGACAACCAGGCCGCCGCGCGTGACGTCGTCGCCGCGATCGTCCTCCCCGCGGGCCCTCCCCTCGACGTCGAGATCTCCGCCCGCACGAACGGCCCCGACGTCGCCATCGCGCTCCTCGGCCAGTGCGGCGATCCCTCCACCGAGATCACCTGCGGCCCCTCGTTCTTCAACCTCGACGGCGGCCGCTTCGCCAAGATCCGCGGCAAAAACCTCGGCGATCCTGGCAAAACCACCGCCTTCCCCCTCTACGTCTTCACCGACGCGGACACGCCCGTCCTCTTCGACGTCGCTTTCCTCCCGCCCGAGCCCGTGCCCACGAACGAGACCTGCGGCACCGCCGAGCCCATCTCCTTCGGCGTGCCTTTCCTCTCGACCTTGATCGACGTCGACGCGGACGTCGGCATCGCCTGCGCCCCGCTCACGGGCGAGCTCCTCTACAGCTTCGACCTCGTTTCCCCCGCGAACGTGCACGTCTACGCGAGCTCCACCGACGGCGACGGCCTCCCCGTCGTCTCCCTCCGCGACGCGTCCTGCGCCCTGCCCGAGGACGAAATCACCTGCCAGAGCGCGGAGATCGTCGACATCTTCCGCCACGCGTTGCCCGCGGGCACCTACCACGTCGCTGTCGGAGCCGGCGCGCCCACCGTCGTTTCGACCACCGTCGTGATCGAACCGCCGACCGAACCTTTGCCCGACGAAACCTGCGAAGGCTCCCCGACCCTCACGCCAAACACGACCCTCGACGTCGACCTCCTCGATCGCCAGGACGACGTGCAGCTCGGTTGCCTCCCCGGCGCTGTCGACGCGGCCTACACGCTTTTGCTCCCCGTCGCCTCCGACGTGCTCCTCGTCCAGCGCATCTCCCAGGGCGATCACGGCGCGGTCTCGCTCGCCCGACCGCTCTGCGCCGACCCCTCGGATCAGCTCGCGTGCGCCTCCGAATCCCAGTCCCCTCTCCGCGTCGGCAAACGCAACGTCCCCGCGGGCGAGGTTCGGGTCATTGCCGAGTCCCTCCTCGGCCAGCCCGTCCAGGTCACGGCGTTCGTGCGCAAGACTGCGCCGCCCGTGATCGTGCCTTTCGCCGATGCTTGCGCCGACGTGCTCTGGATCCCCGAGACGGGCGGTTTTTTCCAGGGCAACACCGCCAATGCCGCGTCGACCTTCAACGCGGGTTGTGATCAAGGCGGAGGGCCCGAGGGTGGCGCACGTGACCAGCTCCTCGGGCTCTCCCTGTCTTCAAAGAAACGCGTCGTGCTCGACATGGGCGGCTCGGGCTACACGACGCTGCTCGACGTACGCAAAGGGCCCGATTGTCCCGGCGTTGAAGTCCCGCAGGCTTGCGCCGTCGGTTACGGCCAGAACAAGAGCTTTCTTGACCTCACCCTCGATCCGGGCACGTACTTCCTCCAGATCGACGGGCTTGGTCAGGACAGCGGCCCATGGTTCCTCGACGTACGTGTCGTCGATCCTTGAACGTCTGCGTTCAAGACACCCCTTTCTTCTTCGGTCGTGCCTTTCCTGCCTGCACGTTCACGGTCACGTTGAAAGCGAGGCGGTGGATCTCCAAGATGGCGCGCTCGGCCTCCTCGGGCGTCATCGCGAAGCCTTGAAACATCTTGCGTCCGGCAAACCTCGCCGGATCGATGCCCTCGGCGTTCACGTAGATCAGACCATCACTGCCCAGCGCGAGCTCCGTCGTGAGCTCGGTCGGCGCCTCGTCCTCTTGCATTCGCGCGTCTCTCGATCGTGTCTTCGGGGCCGCGGTCGACGTTGCCTTCGTGCTGCTGCTCTTCACCCGCGGACGCGCCGATTCTTTTCGCATGTGAGCGTTCCTCAACCCTGAAAAGGGCCCGCTCGTGCGCTCCTCGGCCAGGAGCTTCATGGCCGGTTGTTCCGCGGACGTCAAGTCCCGGTTTGCCCTGGGATGAGGTTTGTCTGCATACCCGGTTTGTCTCCGTCCCCTCCCCGTCCGTACGAGGTCCGTTCCGGGACGGACCGCTCAGACCTTCGACGTCCCCTGCTCCTCGCCCAGCGCCCCCAGGAACGCCGCCCGCAGGGCTTCGAAATCCTCGAGGCTCAGGGCATGGCTATCCTGGACAAACCCATTGAACCAGTGCTTCGGCGCGCCAGGACGTAGCGACTCCAGGATGGGCCGCGTCCGGATCTCCTTGCGTAGCTCGCCGAGCACCACGAATTTCCTTCGAAATGGCTGCGCCCCGCCGTCCATGCCCCGGAACGTCGGCGCCTCGTCCCGATACGTCTCCCCCACGAACATTCCCATCGCCCGCAGGCCCGCGCCGCGCCCCGTCACGTGGAAAAAGAACGGGTCGCCTTTCGCGTATCGCTCGAGCTCGACCTTCCTCCTCCGGCCGAAGCTCTTCGTCTGCATGCAGAGCCCGTAGTTCTTCGCCGTCACCACGAGCAGATGCCGCCGCGCCGCTGCCCTCCCCCGCTGCTCGCCGAGCCTCTGCGCCACCGCGAGCCCGAGATGCGCCTCCGCCGACGGGTCCGGCGCGCCCTCGATCGCCGCCCGCCGCGCCGCCCGGAGCGCCTCGTATTCGTCCTCGAACGCCTGCGAAAGGGGCCACGCGAGCTCCGACCAGAAGAGCTCCTCGAAGAGCCGCATCGGCCGCTCGAGCTCCGGCTCCGACGCGTCCCCCTCGATTCGCACGTTCACCGCGACGTCCCGCGAGAGCCCTCCCACCCCGAGGTCCGACGAGCCCACATAAACGACGCGCCGATCGCCGCTGTCGAGCACGTAGAGCCGAGGCGCGAACGCCGTCCCGCCCCACGCGTGGTAGATGCGGCATCGCGCGCCGGGCATCTTTTCGAAGCGACGGAGCATCGCCGTCTCCGTCCCGTACCCATCCAACCCCGAAAGCAACATGAGCTCGCCGCCGCGCTCCACGAAGCCCACGAGATCCACCACCCCGAACGCGCTCGCCTCGGCGCGGCTCACGGCCATACAGGCCCGCGTCGCTTCGCCGAGGTCCGCGGCGAGCCGGGCCCCCATCTCTCGGCCGTGACGCAAGAGCTCGATCGTCGCCATGTGGCCCCGCTTTTAGCAACGGATCCCGCGCGGCGTCGAGTTTGTTTCCGGCGAGCGACCTCGTTCCCGGGCAAACACCTCTCCCTGGAATTGACGCCCTCCCCAGGCTCGGCTTTCCTCGGGGGGCCATGAGCCACGAACCCGAGCGAGAGCTCGTCTACTTCGACATCCGCGGCCGAGCCGAGTCCATCCGCCTCCTCCTCGCGTACGCGAAGGCCCCCTACGTCGATCGGGGCATTTCGCGCGCCGAGTGGCCGGCCTTCAAGAAGACCGTCCCCCTCGGCCAGGTCCCGGTCCTCATCGAACGTTCCGGAGGCGGCGAACGCGTGATCCCCCAGAGCCAATCCATCCTGCGGCACCTCGCCCGCGTCCTCGGACTCGACGGTGAAAACGAGGACGAGCGCCTCCGCGCCGACATCACCGCCGAGATCGTGCTCGAGCTCCGCACCGCCTGGAACCGCGTCGCCTACAACCCCGGCTGGCTCAAGGACAAAGCCGCGACCGACGCCCATTTCTCGGGCGTTTTCCCGCGCTTCCGCGCCACCCTCGAAGGCTTACTCGAAGAATCCGAGGCCCGGGGCGCCTCCTTCTTCGCCGGCCCCTCCCCCACGCACGCTGATTTCCTCGCCTTTGACACCCTCGAATCCCACCGCGAGGTCGAGCCCTCCTGCCTTGACGGACACGGTTCCCTCCAACGTTTCCTCGACGACGTACGTGCTCTTCCGACGATCGCCGACTATCTCGCCCGCCGTCGCCCCTCCGACTTCCGCCTCGGCTGAACAAATTCCCTCGCTCCTCCGGACACTTCACTTGGGTCTTGCCGCAGGCGTCCACGTCTGCAACCTTGGGCGGACCTTCTACAAAAGATTGACAAACCATGAACAACTTACGCTTGTCCCACCTCCTCATCACCCTGGTCGTTGGTGCGCCGTTCGCGGCGGTCGCCTGTAGCGACAACCCCTCCACGACGCCGGGGAGCACGAGCTCGAGCAGCGCGTCCGGAACGGGCGGCAGCGGCGGCAATGGCGGCAATGGCGGGAGCGGCGGCATCGGCGGGAACGGGGGCAATGGCGGCGGGCCTTCCGTGGCTTGCGCGGATGCGCTCCTGCCCCTCCAGAACCCGCGCGCCCATACCCTCGGCGAGACCTTTTACCTGCCCCGTTTCCTCACGGATCCCGGCTGCGCCTCGGACCTCGCCTGGCAGGTCGTCACGGCCCCCGCTTCGAGCCAAAACGCCGTTTACAACCTCGGCGCGCCCGAGCCGCGCTTCACCCCCGACATCCCCGGCGATTATACCTTCCGCCTGAACGACCCCGCCGCCACCGAGCTCACGCTGCGCGTCGTCGCCCGCACCCCCGAGGCGCGTTTCCGCAACCATTACCTCACCCCCCTCCAAGGCGCCACGGTCGTCGATGGTGAGCTCTGGACCGCGAACGGCGCGTCCTACACCGTCACGCGCCTCGTCGATGACAATGGCCAGTGGACATGGGCCGGCGAAATCACGGTCGGCTCCTGGCCCGCGGCGATTGCCCACCACCCGCAGAGCAAGAAGGTCCTCGTCGCCCAGCGCGGCAGCGACACCATTGGTTTCATCGATCGCGACCGCAACATCCTGGAGGACTCCCTCTGGGTCGGCGACGAGCCGAGCGGCCTCGCCATTTCGCCCGACGGCACGACGCTGTACGTCTCGCTCGCCACCATGCGTAAGGTTGTCGTGGTCGACCTCGACAAACGCGAGATCAAGGGCACGATCGCCGTTGGATTCGACCCGCGCGCCCTCGTCGTTTCGGCCGACGGAAAGCGCCTCTTCGTCGCGTCCTATCGCTCCGGCAACAAGCTCAAGGACACGCGCGGCACCTACGGCCCCGACGACGACCAGGACATCTGGGTCGTCGACACCGAAATGCAAAAGGTCACGGTCATCCTTTCGGGCATCGCCGCGGATCTTCGCTCCCTTTCGCTCTCGGAGGACGGCACCGAGCTTTACGTCGCCTCGACCGACGGCGACCCCGAGCCCTCGCAGGCCGCCCCGAATGCCATGCCCTTCGTCCACGAGGTCATCGTGATCAGCGCCGACGCGACCAAGCCCCAATTCGGCACGGTCCTCCGCCGCGCCGACCTCACGCGTCAAATGACCTCCGGCGGCCCGGTCGTCAATCCCTCGGGCGTGCTCGGCGTGGGCGATACGATCTGGGTCTCGTCCGAATCCTCCGACGTCGTCGTCGCCCTCGACCGCGCGACCCTCGCCGAAAAAGCCCGCACCCCCGTCGGCCCCGGCGCGCGCGCGCTCGTCAAGCTCGGGAACAATATCGCCGTCCACACCTACCAGAGCTTCGAGGCCCGTATCCTCGACGCCGCCGGCACCGTCCTCCAGACCGTGAGCCTCGCCGCGGACCCACGTCCGGCGAACGTCGCCCTCGGCGAACGCGTCTTCACCCGCCCCGGCGGCGGTTTCGCCTCGAACCATTCCTGCTCGAGTTGCCATATCGAGGCCCAGAACGACGGCATGGTCTGGCGTTTTGGCCCCCAGATCTGGCACAACGTGCGGCCTCTCCAGCTGCTCGAAGCGACGACCCCGCTCGAATGGGGCGCGTACGTCTCCAGCACGGACAACTTCGGTTATCAGGGCCCGAGCTCGATCGTCGCCCGCCCTGCGACGCCCGAGGAGGCCATCGGCCTTCAATCGTTCCTCGGCTCGCTCCTCGGCGCCCCGCGCGAGACCGGCCATACCCGGGTCGACGGCAGCTACACGGAGGCCGCGCTCCGCGGACGGGATCTCTTCGAGGGCAAGGCTGCTTGTTATGCCTGCCATGCCGCGCCGCTCTACACGACGCGTGAATACATCCCCGTCGGCAAATCGGGCGAACCGGCGGACGTGCCCTCGCTCCTCGGCGTCTATCGCCACGGCGTTTATTTCGTGAAGGGCCAATCGCGTACCCTCGAGGCCGCCCTGGACGTGGCCATCGATTACGTGAAGGCCGAGCTCACGGCCGACGAAAAGGCCGACCTCCTCCAGTTTTTGCGCGAGCTCACGCCCAAGGGCGCCCATCCGCTCGGGATCTGGCCCGATATCGACAGCGACGAGGGCGTCTACCCCGACATCCGCCCGAGCGTCGCGTTCGCCGACGCCATCGACGATTCGATTGTCGGTAAAACCGCGGCCGAGGTCGCGGCGGAATACGTGACCCTCGAGAGCGAGGCGGGGGAGAAGATCGCTGGCGCCGCCCTTGTGAAGGGTGGCCTCGTCGAGTTCGTCCCGGCAGCCCCGCTCACGGCCGGCGCGAAATATCAATTCCGCGTCCTGCCTGGGTTGCCGTTCGTCTCGGGCGGCGCGCTTTCGGCCGAACGAGTCACCCCGTTCGTCATCGCCAATCCCGCGATTGGCACCTGGCCCAAGATGATGAAAATGACCGTCACGGTCCCCGGCCCCATGGGCTCGATGACGCCCCTCGATTACGTGCTCGAGAGGAGCGACACCCCGCGCCCCGGCGGCATGACGTTCATCGTGAAGCCCGTGATCTTCGGCAGCCAGCAAAGGCAGGAGGTCTGGGCGCGGGTCGACGGCGACAAGCTCACCATGCAATCCTTCGCCCTCCCGATCAGCCCCGGGGGCGTGGCCGACGCCGCGTCGGTCACGGGCACGGTGAAGACCGTGAACCCGGCCGATCAGAGCGTCACGCTCGTCGAGGGCACCCTGCGCCTCGGCGGCCCCGGCATCAACATCCCGGGCGTCCCCTTCGTCGTCACGCCGCTCTGATCTGAGCCTTGCGTTCGCCCTGCCCCTGCATTTACCGTGCGGGGGTATGGCGCACCGCCTCCTCGCCTTCCTCGCGGTCCTCTGCGCCCTCGCTTTCGCCTTTCCCACGAACGCTCGGGCCGCGTCGCTCACCCCCGACGAAAAGACCCGCCTCGCCCGGGGTGAGGTCGTCAAGCGGACCTTCGACGTCGATCTACCGCAGGGTGATTTCGTCGGCGGGCTCGGTTACGTGATCATCGCCGCGTCGCCCGCGGAGGTCATGGCCGTGTTGCTCGACCCTGGCGCATACCAATACATCTTTCCCTTGACGCAGGACGCGCGCCTCGTTTCCCGGCAGGGCGACGATTTTTTCCTGACGCTCCGCCAGGGGGGCAAGACGATCTCCGGCGAATACACCGTCCGCGCGCGCCGTGAGACCCCTTCGCTCGTACGATTCTGGATGGACCCGACGAGGCCCCACGACATCGGCGATTGCTGGGGTTTTTTCCGGGTCGATCCGACCGAGGGCGGCAGAACGCTCCTGACGTACGGGGCTCTCTTGCACCTCGAATTCGGCGTCATGAAGCTCCTGTTCCAGGAAAAGATTCGCGCGTTTGCCCTGGAGACGCCGAATCTTTTGCGGCGGTACGTCGAGGATCGACGAGCGGCGAGGCCGTGACGTTCGCCTCCGCACTTGCTTACAGAAGACCTCGATGTTGCTGCCTCCGCGCCTCATCAGGAACTTTCTCAACGAAAACCATCAAATTTAGGTTACATTTTCCATCCACCCTGGTAGGAGGAGTTCCCAGGCGGACGGAATGCGTATTGCTAAGGCCCGCCCCCGGAGGACTTGATGAACCAGGATTTGCGACGTGGATTTCGGTCCCTGCTGCGCGCGGCGTGGCTGGGGATCGCGGGTGGGGCGCTGCTTACCGGCTGCGGCGTGGAGACGATGGAGGGCGCCGAGGAGGACGTGGCCGCGGGCGCCGTGAGCTTCGAGGAGTTCGAGTCTGCCACGTATCGCGAGCCGGACACGGGGTATTACATCGTCGACGGCGACATCCCTGTGTATAGCCGCGAGGAGCTCTACGACTTCTACGAGCGACAAGTCGCCGAGGGACAACTCATCGTTCACAAGGCGGCGGGCGGCGCGGACGCGAGTTTTGGCCCCGACCAGAAGCTCAACCTCACGTATTGCGTCAGCACGACGTTCGGCGCGAATTACAACGCCGTCGCCAAGGCGATGAGCGACGCGGGCGCCGCCTGGAGCCACGTCTCCAACGTCCGCTTCATCCACATGACGGACCAGGACGGGGCGTGCACGAAGACGAATACGCGCGTCATGTTCGACGTGAACCCCATCAGCGGAGCCCCCTACCTGGCCCGCGCCTTTTTCCCGGACAGCAGCCGGGACAAACGCAATGTCATCATCGACCAGAGCTCTTTCGGTAACCTCGGCGTCTGGACGCTCACGGGCATCCTGCGGCACGAGCTCGGCCACGCGCTCGGCTTCCGCCACGAGCACACCCGCCCGAACGCGGCCAAATGCTTCGAGGACAACAACTATCGCGACCTCTCCTCGTACGACGCGCTCTCCGTCATGCATTACCCCCAATGCAACGGCGCGCAGACGGGTGATCTCGTGATCACGGAGAAGGACGCGCTCGGCGCGGCGGCGCTCTACGGACGCAGGCAGGGCGGCGCGGAGAACCTCGCTTATGGAAAGGGCGCCACGCAATCGAGCACGCTGAACGGCGAGGCCGCGTCGCGCGCGGTCGATGGGAACGTGGACGGCGATCAGTCGCACCGCTCGGCCTCGCATACGAACGGGGAGGCTTCGCCCTGGTGGCAGGTGGATCTCGGCGCGGTGAAGCCGGTGGGCGAGGTGATCCTGCACAACCGCATCGACAATGGGTGGCACACGCGTTTCGGTCATTTCAAGCTGCTCGTCTCGAAGGACGGCGCCACGTGGCGCACGATCGACTACCCGAGCAGGGTCGGCGCGCGCGTCGCCCTCCCCGTGAACGAGCCCGCGCGCTACGTGAAGGTCCAGCTCAACGCGAATGGTACGACGCGGTTCTTGCACCTCAGCGAGGTCGAAGTGCTCGCCTCGCGTAACCTGGCGAAGGGCAGGCCGGCGACGCAATCGAGCTCGGCGTACGGCGGCGTGGCGGCCCGCGCGGTCGACGGGAACACGAGCGGGAGCTGGGTCGGCAACTCGGTCACGCACAGCGAGCTCGAGGTATCGCCCTCCTGGCAGGTCGATCTCGGCGCCATCCAGCCGATCGGCGAGGTCGTGCTCCACAACCGCACCGATTGCTGCGCGGAGAGGCTCTCCAACTTCAAGGTGCTCGTCTCGAACGACGGCGCGACCTGGGCCTCGTATCCTTTCGCGGGCAATGCGCCCGCCCGCACGGCCTTCGCCGTGAACCGGCCGGGCCGCTACGTGAAGGTAGCGCTCGACAACGTCAACAACACACCGCGGTATCTCAGCCTCTCCGAGGTCGAGGTGTATGCCGCGAGGAACCTCGCGCTCGGCAAGACGGCGACACAATCGAGCAACTTCATCTTCAAGGACGGCTCCGCATCCCGCGCGATCGACGGCATCACCGACGGTGACTTCAATAACGGGACCTCCGTGACACATACCTCGCACGACGGGGACTTCGCGCCGTGGTGGCAGGTCGATCTTGGCAGCGTGCAGCCGGTCGGCGAGGTCGTCCTCTACAACCGGACCGATTGCTGCTCGGAGCGGCTCGCGAAGTTCGCGCTCTCGACGTCCCTCGACGGGCAGAACTTCACGACGGTCCAGACCGTCGACGCCGCGGTCGGCACGTTCCTCCAGATTCCTGCCAACCGGCCGGCGCGTTTCGTGAGAATCGCGCTCGCGAACACCGGCACGCCGCGGCCCCTGAGCCTCGCCGAGGTGGAAGTCATCGCCGGGAGGAACCTCTCGTTCATCGGAACCGCCACGCAGTCGAGCACGTATGAAGGGACGGCGGTCGCCACGCGCGCGATCGACGGCAATACGGACGGCAACTTCGCGAACGGATCGGTCACGCACACGAACCAGGACAACCAGGCGTTCTGGCGGCTCGACCTCGGCAGCACGTTGCCCATCAACGAGGTTTTCTTGCACAATCGGACCGACGGCACTGCCGGGGAACGTCTGTCCAATTTCAAGGTGCAGGTGTCCGAGGACGGCGCGACGTGGACCGATTACGCGTTCCCGGGCACGGCGGGCGTGCGGGAGAGCTTCAAGTCGCGGCGCACCGGGCGTTACGTGCGCGTTCAGCTCAACGGCGCGAACTTCCTCCAGCTCGCCGAGGCGGAGACGTACCTGTGGAACTGAAGGGGCGGCGTCGGAACGGACTCGAAGGAAGGATTCGATCGAATGAAATTTCGTAAGGGTAGCGCGGGCGCCGCGCTCGTCCTCGGCATTTGTGCCGTTCTCTCGACGGGCTGCGAGCTGATCGCGACGGTGGATCGGTCGCAGATCGAGCCGGGCACCGGCGGGCAAGGAGCCCAGGGCGGCGGCGGTGCGGGCGGCGACGCTGGCATGGGCGGCGCGGGTGGGATGGGCGGCGACGCTGGAATGGGTGGCGCGGGTGGCGCTGGCGGAATGGGCGGCGCTGGCGGAATGGGCGGCGCTGGCGGCATGGGCGGCGCTGGCGGAATGGGCGGCGCTGGCGGAATGGGTGGCGCTGGTGGTGGCATGGGCGGCGCCGGGGGCGGCGTTCTTCTTGCAGACGGCGTCTCCTGCGCGGCCGACGCCGAATGTGCTGGCAATCGTTGCCTCACCGAATCGGCCGAGGGCTGGCCCTCCGGCGCATGCGCGGGGAATTGTGATCCCGCCTCGCCGATGTGCCCCGGCGGCGGCACATGCACCGACCTCGGCGGCTTCGGGCGCTGCTTGCCGACCTGCGCACAGCCGGGCGATTGCCGCGATGGATACGCCTGCGTCCCGGTCGGCCCCGGGACCGTTTGCCTGCCAGGCTGCACCCAGGACGCGCAATGCCCCACCCTCGGCGCCTGCGACGTCGTGACGGGCCTCTGCGTCGCGGGCGGCGGCAACGGCGGCGAGACGGATTGCGCCGATCTCGGCGACAACGACGCTGATGGCCTCATCGATTGCGAGGACACCGATTGTCAGCCGCTCGCGGCCTGCCAACCGGGCGCCAAGGACGTCGGCCTGCCCTGCGCCCTCTCGAACGAATGCAAAGCGACGGGCGGCGACCCGATTTGCCTGACCGAGGCGGCCTTCGGCTTCCCCGCGGGCTCCTGCTCGGAGTTCTGCACGCCGGGCATGTCCGGCGGCTGCTCGGGTGACGGCATTTGCCTGACCTCAGGCCCCCTCCCCGGCAAGGGCGTCTGTCGCGACGCTTGCGCCATCGACGCCGATTGCCCGACCCCCGGCTACGCGTGCGCGGACGTCGGCCAGGGCATGAAAGCATGCTCGCCGAAATGCACGGCCGACGGGCAATGCGCGAGCCTCTGCAACCTCGACACGGGCCTCTGCGTCTCCGAGGACGAGGACTGCGGCAACGGCCTCGACGACGATTTCGACCAAAAATCCGACTGCGAGGACGCGGACTGCATCGCGGGCGCCTGTGGCGTGCCGATCCAGAACGCCTGCGCCGCCGCCACGGCCGCCCAGGCCTCCACCCCGGGCGATACCACGAACGGGACGACCCTCTTTTCGGGCACTTGCACCGGCAAGGGTTCGAAAGAGCAAATCTTCACCTTCACGCCGGGCCAGGCCGGTGAGGTGGGCACGCTCGTGGTAAAACTCCAATCCGCGACCGATCAGGGCCTCTACGTACGCACGACGTGCGCGGACGCGGCGACCGAGATCGGATGCGTCGACAACGCGCCGGGCGGCACCGACGAAGAGCTCTCGCTCATCGTCATGGGTGGTGTCCCGCTCGATATCTTCGTCGACGGATTCACGGCGAGC
>JANMGF010001167.1:0-9110 GCA_031374535.1 Polyangium sp. (in: bacteria) | reverse complement strand
TCGAGGGCAGGCCCGAACCGACGCTCGATCCAGTCTGCCCGACGTGCACATGTGACGCGCCCCTTGGCTCGTGCAGTCTTCCCACGACGTGGACCGTGGGCTCGGATGCATGCATGGGTGGCGGTGTCAATATCAATTTTGACCCGCCCGCTGACTGGGATGGGACGTGCACGAGCAACACCGCAATCCCCCAGGGCCTGCTCTGCGGCGGGGTGCCGTGTGTCGCGTCGATCACGATCCCGCCCCCGGTCCTCGAGGAGGCTCCGTGCACCCCGCGCGGCAGCGAGCCGCTCGATCCACCCCGGTTCGCCCCGGGAGGTTTCGCCGCACAACTCGCACGGGCTTGCACGCGCTCCCCGTGGCCTGCGTGTGAAACGCAGGGCGAGGTTTGCCTACCGTCGCCCGGGGCGCGGTTCGCGACGTGTCTGATGCACGCCGGCGATGAACCGTGCCCGGAAGGCTGGCCCAACAAGCGTCTCTTCTACGGGCAGGTCGACGATCAACGCCAGTGCCCAGAGTGCACGTGTGGTCCTCCGACGGGGGCGACGTGCGCGGTGAAGGTGCAGGTCTACGGCGACGCGGCGTGCTCCGCGACGGAGCTCGAGGTCAACCTCTCGCCCGGCATGGTGAACGATTGTTTTCCTCTCATGCCCGGCGTCGCGCTCAGCGGCAAGGCTGCCGAACTGCTCGACTACAAGCCCGGCACCTGCGAGCCCCAAGGCAGCGAGCCCGTCGGCGACGTCGTGCTCGCGGACGCGACCACGTTCTGCTGCCTCGAGACCGTCTCCTGACCAGCTAGAACGACGCCAGGAGCCACGCACCAACGCTCCCGGTGACGTGTCCTGTGCTCCACCGCGCGTTCTTGAGATCGTCTGCGATCTCCGAGCGAAGAGCCGTCATCACGATCTCTCCGTCGAAACGCACGGACCAGGGCCCCTGGATCGAGTGCTCCAGGAATCCGCGTGGTCCGATCCCGAGGAACTGCATCGCGCCGACCCTGGGGTGCGCGCGGTTGATGGCCTCCGTCCAGGTCCGGCTCCCCACGACGAGACCACAAATGCCGAACGATCCAAGCCGGTAGCAGGGTGCGAGCCCGAGCGATGCCGTCGTGTATACCCGTGCGATCGTGGTCCCCACCGGCCGCGTGTCCTTCGGGAACGTCGCCCGCGCGTTCACCTCCACCGACCAACTCGGCGTCCACCGCCACCCTGCCGCGAGCTGCGCGCCCTCCACCGTCTCGGGCGCGATCCCGAACGCGACCAGCGCGCCAGCCCCCACGAACCGCCGCCGCGGGGCGAGCGCAGGCTCGGGTGGTGGCGCAGGCGGAGGCTCACACGGCGGCGGAGCTGCGGGGCGTGGAGGCGGCGGCGGTGGTGGTGGTGGTGCGGGCGGCGGCTCCTCCGGGAGCTGCTCACGGTTCTCCATCCGGATCGCCGTGGCCATCGCCACCTTGTGCAGCACCTTGAAGCACTCCATCGAGCCGGGAAAGCTACGCTGCAACGTCTCGAGCACCTGCCCGTCCCGGTCCTTGAAGACGATATCCACCGCGTAATCTCCACCGCCGGGCCGCCTGATGTGAACCTCGACCACCCGCAACGCCGGAGGCTCCAGCAACGGCTGCACCAGCGCGAGGTCGAGCTCCTCGCGGAAGCCCTCCGGGTCGTTGCAGGCCGGCAGATGCTTCGGCGCGTGAAGCTCGAACCGGTACTGCGGCGGCTTGGCGCTCGCGTCGACGGGCGCGCAGACGAGCCCCAGCCCGATCGCGGCTGCGAGCGCTCGAAGTCTTTGGCAAGTGGTTCGCATCACCAAACTCCAGGCCCCTGGCGAAAATCTTCGGGGCCATGTCGATCTGCTGCACCGAAAGTGTCGAAACTGGCTCCACACGGGTAGGTGGGCACGACGGAGCCGAGGCGCAGCGACGAACCAGGAGCGGGTTTACCTTGAGCGGGCGAAAAACCAAAGCAGAAGATGATCTTCCGGGCCATTTCCCATGGATGATCGAATACGCGCGAAAGTTCGTCCCCGCCGCGGATGCGGAAGACGTGGCGCTCGAGGCGCTGCGTGATGCTTATGACGATGGCCCGTCGAGGCCACCTGCCGCGGAGATCAAGCGGGTGAAGGGTTGGCTCGGCACGCTCGTTCGATTTCGAGTGCTCGACTTCTGGAAGCGGGAAAAGAAGCGCGCGCCAGAGACGTGCTGGGATCACAACGACGACGAGCTCGCGGTCGCCCATCCGTTCCAATTCGAGGAGAACCTCGCGGATCGCCAGTGGATCCGGCTGGCATGGCCCCATCTTTCCGAGGAGCGGCAGGAGCTCATGTTCGCGCGTTACGTCGAAGAAGTGACGTCGAAGGAGCTCGCGGACGAGCGTGGGGTCAGCGAATACACGGTGCGGTCGTGGCTGCGGCGGGCTCGGCTGGAGCTTGGAGCCAGGATGCAGGAATTGCTCGACGGCACGCGGCGGCGTCTCGGTATGCTCTTTCCATTGTGGTTCCTCGGGATGGATTCGGCAGAAAAAGATGTCGCGGCACGGGGGCGCTTTGGTCGCGGGATGTGGCGTGGGCTCGGCCGGATCTTTGGGCCGCCGCTGCGGCTTGCCGCGAGCGTCGGGGCTGGGGTATCCATCGTGGGATTCACGCCGTCCGGGCCGTGGGCCGCGCGGGATGAGCGGATCGAGGTCGCGACGCAGGCGGAGATCCGCGGGGAGGCGGTCCTTATCCGGATCCCCGCTTCGGAAGGTGGTTCTCCTACGACGGCCACCGAGAAGCAAACGGAGGGCGCTCCCCGGAAGCCATCGAGAGCTCTCCGTGATGTCGTGCGCTCGGCGGATAGTGTCGGAGACACCGACTTTTCGATGATCGTGCACGCGAAGGTGGCCTTGGACCGCGGGAACGCGAGGAAAGCGATCGAGGTCCTCGACGAGCACGCGTGCAAGTATCCCCAGTCGCCGAATGCGGAGGAACGGCGGATCCTTCGCGCGGCCGCGGTGAAGGCGCTGGCCGAGAAGCAGTGACCGGCTGAGCTGGCCGGGGCAATAGAATTCATCGAAGGCCATCCTCGAACGGCTGGCTACACGAGCCGAAGGCTTCGCGTGCGCTCCTTGTGGGCGTGGTTCGTCGAGGCATGCGCGGAAATCCGTGGAGCAGATCGCGGGGCGCTCGGGAAGCCTTCGGCTCGTGTGTGGCGTGCCCTGGAAAGGGTCGAGGTCGAGTTGCGGAGGTCGTTATGCGTGCGGGACGTGGTGGGAAAGCGGCGAGAGCAGGCCGCGAACCAGTTGCAAAGCAGCAGGAGGAGGAGGCTCCGGCGGAGCTTCCGACCGAGCTCGCGCTCGGGAGCGATGGACGGTTGTACGTCAATGCGGAGGGGGTGGATCCCGAGGTGATAAAGGGGCGGAAGATGTTCGTTGGGTTCGCGATGACCGAGGAGGAAGCGGGCGTCGCGGTCGAGCAGATCCACCGGATTGCCTTCAACGTGACGGTGGCTGCGGTCCCGCTGGGGAGTGGGAAAAGTAGGCAGAAGCGGTGACGAGAGCTCGTGTGGTCGAGAGGAAGCCCAGCTCGTGCGCGGTCTTCTCCGTCTCGCTGGAGGGCCTCGATGCCTCGCTCGTGACGATCGTCGCCACGATCGAGATGGGACCGACAGAGCTGCGCATCCTTGGCCTCTCCGAAGGCAGCGTCCGGGAGACACGTATTCGAGCCCGCTCGTGCCTACCGCATTGGGATGACCTCATCATCAAGATCGAAACCACCCCGGCAGATGTGCACAATGAGCGCATGCTCGACCTGGCCATCGTCATCGCTGCACTCGGTGGGCTTGGCGATATTCCCAGGGAAGCGGTCGCGCGGACGGTCTTCCTGGGCGGGCTCTCGTCGAGCGGCGCCATTCTGCCAGTGCGCGGCGTCTTCCCGGCTTTGCAGTGCGCGTCCCGGGGCTCGATGTGCGCGTGGCCGAGCATTTGCACGAGGTGACCGAGTACCTGCTTGGGGGCCGTAAGCTCAGGCGCGCGAAGGTGCCATCGATGGCCCAGCGAGACGCGGAGTTGGATCTTGCGGACGTTCCTCTGCACGCATCCACGCGACGGGCGCTCGAGATTGCTGCGGCAGGGCAGCATTCGATGCTTCTCGTTGCGCCTCCGGGGGTTGGTTGCGTGGCCGCGCGCCGGCTCCCTACGATCCTGCCACCGATGTCCAAGGCGGAGGTATCCGAGGCGACGGCTATCCATTCGGTTTCCGGTCTACTGGATGCAAAGTACGGGGTCGTGGCCAGCAGGCCATTCCGTGTACCACATCATTCGACGCGTACCGAGCGCCTCGTGGGCAGTAAGAAAGGGATGCCCGGGGAGGTTTCCCTCGCGCACGGCGGCGTGCTGTTTCTCGATGAGCTTGCGGCGTTTCGTTCGGGTGCGCGGGATGCGCTGGCGAAGGTGCTGGACGCCGGGGAGGCGGTTTGCGACGGGGAGCGGTTCGCGATATTTCCGGCGCGGCCGTTGCTCGTCGCGGCGGCGTATTCGTGCCTTTGCGGGTTCCATCTCGAGCGCGTGGTCGGGCTCAATGCGCGTCGGCAGGTGCTGCGGCTGGCGAGGACCATTGCGGACCTGGATGGGAGCGATGCGGTGCGCGTGCGCCATCTGGACGAGGCTGCGGCACACCACTGCCAGCGGATCGAAGCGGGTTGAAGCGACGGCAGAGGGGCCACGAATCGCGCGCCATCCATGCTATGCGCCTCCCATGCCCCCGAACCTCGCCGGTGTCGACGGCTGCCCCGCCGGATGGATCGCCGCCATCGCCCCGGTCGACGACCTCGCCACCGTGCAGATCCGCGTGTTCCCCTCCTTCGCGGACCTCGTCGCCGAGGGCCCCTTCACGAAGATCGCCGTCGACATGCCGATCGGCCTCCCGGAGCGTGTCGGCCCGAGCGGCCGCGCCCCCGAGCGTGCTGTCCGCCCCCTCCTCGGAGCGCGCCGTTCCTCGGTCTTTTCGGTCCCCGCGCGGCGAGCCGTCTACGCGCTCGATTACCCATCCGCTTGCCAGGAAGCCTTCGCGGCCTCGGATCCCCCGCGCAAGGTCTCCAAGCAATGCTTCCACATCTTCCCGAAGATCCGCGAGATCGACGGCCTCCTCCGCGACCGCCGCGAGCTCGTCCCGATCGTCCACGAGGTCCACCCCGAGGTCGCCTTCTGGCAGCTCAATGGCCAGCGCCCGCTCGCCGAGCCCAAGAAGCTGAACGGCCGGCGCCATGCGCCCGGCCTCGACGAACGCAGGAAGCTCCTCGCAGCGGCCGGAATCGCCCCCGCTGTGCTCACCGCATCGCCGCCACGAGGCGCCGCCGTCGATGATCTCCTCGACGCCGTCGTCGGCCTCGTGATCGCATGGCGCCTCCACCACGGCCTCGCACGCCCCTTCCCCGATCCACCGGAACAGGACGCGTTTGGCCTCCCGATCGCCATCTGGGCGTGATCGGATCCCGCTGCCGCAATCTTGGCCACCCTTCCGCCCCTCTCCGATGGTGCTCTCCGCCCCGACCGATGCTCCCCGCTCTCGACCCCACCCAATGCTCGGCCTATTACGAGGCCGCCCTCCACGCCCTGCGCTTCCTCGAGCACCGCTCGCCCACCACCCGCCGCTTCGGCCCCGACGCCGACGCCCGCTGGGCTGCGCTCCGGGGCCACCTCGAGACCGCCGACCGCATCGACCTCCTCCTCCGTGACGCCGACGCCCAGTGGCCCGCCTCCTTTGGCGCGCGCACCGTCTTCGCCCTTCGCGCCGCCGCCGAGGACGATCCCTTCGGCTCCACCTGGACCCCGCTCGACTCCGGCGACGCTGAAACCCTCTGGCGGAAGGTCCTCGCCGAGCCCGCCCCCACGACCCTCCGCGATGCGTTCACGGCCTGCGTCGCCGCGTGGAGCACACCCCTCCGCCCGTTCGAGCCTGGCCCCGTCGCCTCCGCCGACAAGCTCCTCGTCGCCGGCCCGGGCGCCATCGTTGCCACCGCCCTCGCCTTCGCGCCCGGGCGCGATCTCTCGTTCGCCGACCAGGTCGCCATCATCGCCACCCCCCACGCCCACCGCCAGCTCGCCGCCCTCTCCGGCGCGCTCCTGAATGCTGCCCGCGCGCCGGCGATCCACGCCGAGGGTACCACCACAGCCCCGCTCCAGGGCCGCCGCGTCCTCGTTTCCGACGACGCCGACCCCGCCGACGCGGCCTTTGCCCGGCGTTTCGCCGCAGGATGACCGCGCCGTGTTGAGCCAGTCCCGTATCGTCGAGATCGGCGAAACCCCGTACGATCACGAACGCGAGGCCATTAGCGCCCGCGACGAACGCGCAAAGACTTCGGGCGATGCAAGAACGAAAGGTGACGCCGCCCAAAGCCCTGCCTCCCGCGCTCTTCCACCCCTACCGCGTCGCCTTTTACGTCTTCCTCGCGGCGCGCCGCACCCTCGCGGAGCTGTCGCCGGGGCGCGGGTGGCGGACGTGGATCACGCCCGAGGAGCGGCGTACCTATCACGAAGTGTTTCTGGAGTAGGTTGCGCGAGTCGTCGGGGGCACCTGCCTCGCACCGCTTGACCTCCTCTTCGTACGCGAGCAGAACGAGCGGCCGCAGTTTATCGAGGTCCTTTGCTCCCCCGATGTACACGCAGCTCTTGCCCACGTTGCCAGGAGGAGCGTCGATTTCGAAAACGTCCCCGAGAACCGCCGGATCCGCGAGCTCGCGCGGCAGTGGCTCGACGCGTCGCGCGCTGAAGAGGTCTAGCGCACGAGCCTCGGACCCGCGTCCGCTGCAGCGGACACTCGCGAAGACGCAGTCCGCTGCAGCGGACTGACCCGGTCCTCGAAGCGCTTCGGCGTGGGCTTCCTTCCTGAAGGCCTGCGTTCCACATCGCATCTCCACATTGGCTCGAACGGTGCAAAAGGGCTGCCCGTGGCCGGCGCCGTGGTGGCGGCGCGCCCGCTCCCGCGCCATCGCGCCACAGGAGTGTTTGTTATGATCCACGATTATGGTACGGCTCTCGCTCATCCGGCTTCGAATCGAAACGAAGCGATTGGCTACGACGACGTGAAGCGGATCTGGGGCGACGAGATCGAGCGTCGCATCGAGGCTTCCGTCGCGGCCGACGGCCTGATGGGGGAGATTTGCCGTTATGCGATGAAGTCGGGCGGCAAGCGCGTGCGCGCCATTCTTCCGGTCTGGGTCTGCACGAACCTCGGGGGGCGCCCCGACAGCGCTCTCGACATCGGCGCGGCGTTCGAGATCATCCACAATGCGTCGCTCGTCCACGACGATGTGCAGGACGGCGATTGCTACCGCCGGGGCCGCCCCACCGTGTGGCACCGCTGGGGGGCCGCGAATGCCATCAGCGCCGGGGATGCGCTCATCTTCCTCGGTATCGCGCGCCTTTTGCGCGCTCCGGACGCCATCCGCACGGTCGGGATGGTGCAAGAGGCGCTGGCGCTCGCGGCGGAGGGCCAGATCCTGGAGCTTCAGCTCAGGCTCCCCGAAGGCCACCCCGACGCATTGGTTCCGACGCTCGTGCGATGGAAGGACGTGGCCCGCAAGAAGACGGGCCAGCTCTTCTCGGCGTGCTTGCGGGCAGGCGCGCTCGCAGCGCGGGCCGACGCGGAGACGATCGAGAGCATCGGCGAATACGGCGAATTTTTGGGGCTGTTCTTCCAGGCGCAGGACGATTACCTGGACCTCGTGGGCGACAAGGGGCGCGAATGCCGCGGCACCGATCTGCTGGAAGGCAAGGTGTCGTTCCCCATCGCCTGGGCGTACGAGCACGTCGCCGCGTCGGACGTGGTCTTCCTGCGGCGCGTCGTGGAGGGGCAGCGCGAGGAAAAGACGCCTGCCATGGTCGAAAAGGCCATTGCCCTGCTCGAGCGGACGGGGGCCCTCGACGCGACGGCAGCCTGGCTGAAGACCGCGCACGATGCGGCCGTCAGGCACCCGATGGCCGAGGTTCTCCCGGGATTCGTGACGCGCCTCCTCTCCCCGGTCGCGCATGCGCTTTTCGGAGGCAAGTGATGTCACGCGAGATGTCGACAACGATGGATCTCTTGACTGCATCGAGGCGCGTCATCCGGAGCCGGGCGCGCACTTCGAGCTACTGGAGCGCGGCGGAGAAGCTCACGCGGCTGTGGGTCGGGGACCCTCTGCTCTCGAGCGTCGAGTTCCATGTCGCCGCGGGCGACCTCGGCGGCATCATCGACTGGCTCTATGACGAGGGCATCGAGCCCGGCGATTCCGTTGCCGGTGCCCTCGTGGGGCTCACCCGTCGCTTGCAGGAGATGACGGATCTGGAGACGGCCACCCGGGAGGTACGGCGCCTCGAGGCGGAGGGACTGGGCGCGGGGGCGAGCGTCGAGGATGCTACCCGCGCCATCATCGCCGTGCTCACGACGGCGGGTGTCGAAGCGCTCACCCGGCGAGGCTCGGCCGAGCTGGCATCGCGCTGGCAGCGCGCCTGGGCCGATTTCATGGGGCGGCAGAATCTCGAGCAGCAGCGCATCAGCGGGATCGGCCTTTTGCCCCGGCTCTCGCCCGACGCCCAGCGTCGGTGCATGCAGACCCTGGGGCTCGGCCCCGAGGACCTCGTTCCCCGTGCCACCTCGTTCTCCGAGGGCATCGAGGAGTTCTTGCACCGTTATGGCGAGACGAGCGCGGGCTCGGTGGCGCTGCTCGGCAGCCTTCCCTTCTCGGCGCTCCCGCTCGAGGAGGTGGACGGCCTGTTCGAGCTGTGCACGGGGCCGAGGGGCCTCTTGCCCCTCATGGCCCGGCTGCTCAGGCTGGCGCCGGACGTGAGCTTCGACCCGGCCGAGGCCATCAACACCGGAGTATTCGCCGCCGCAGCCGAGCAGCGCCGCAGCCTGATCGAGGTGATCGAGCAAGGCGGGCTCGAAAAGCCGGACCTCGACACGAGGCTGCGCGGGGAATGGGCGCGCATCTCGTCACGATTGCGCGACGAGATGCAGGCCTGCGTATCCTCTCATGGATCGCGCGCTGGCCTTTATTGAAAAGTCGGCCAAGCAAAAGAAGCCGTTCTTTGCCGTGATCTGGTTCCATGCGCCGCATGAACCTGTGCTTGCCACGGATGAACATCGCGCCCGCTATC
>JANMGF010001101.1:0-4180 GCA_031374535.1 Polyangium sp. (in: bacteria) | reverse complement strand
AGGGGTGAGGGTCACCCGTCTTCCGCGCTCGCCGTTTCCGCCGTTTCCCCCTTCTCCGTCCCCTCGCAGCAACGTTTATACTTCTTGCCGCTCCCGCACGGGCATGGGCCTTGGCGCGCGGGGCCCGTGGGCGGCGCTTGGCGGTGCCGGTGGGCCTCGTGGTCACGCATGGCGCGCAGCACGCCGAGGGTGAGCTCCGGCTTCCAGGGCGTGTGGATCTCTTTGAAAGCCGCGCGGGGCAGGTAAAGCTCCTCCGGCGCGGCGCGGGCGACCCACGGGACCATCGTGAAGAGCCAGATCACCGCATCCGCATTGCTCTTGGCGTTCTCCAGATAACAGCAGAGCGTATTCGCCCCGACGGCATACGCGAGGTCCGCCGGGACGTCCTCCGGTCGCTCGAATCGCCAAGGGCCCGCGGGCTTGCTTTTCATGGCGGCGTGCCAGACCTGCCCGCCGAAGAGGCGGTGCATCACCTGTGCGGCCTCCGGCGACTCGCGGTCGCTCCGGGCGATCGTACGCGCCGTGCTCCGCACCGCGAGGGCGAGGTTGCCGTGGGCGTTGCCTTTCAGGATTTCGGGGATGTCCGCGCCGAGCGCCTTCTCGACCTCGGCGCGTAGCCTCGCGTGGCGCATCCCGAGCGAAAGGAGGCTGAGCGCGCTGTCGACGTTCTGCAGGCGGCTCAGCGCTTCCTGATAAAGACGTTTGTATCTGCCGAGCAGGGGCTTGCCGAGCCGCGCCGTGGCCCAGGCGCCCCGGAGCGCGATGGGCACGTACCCCTGCCGCGTGGCCGGCCAGGAGAGCGTGGTCTGTTCGCCGATCAGGTCGAGAAACGCAGGGGGCAAGGTCTCATGGCCGTCCAAGGTCGCGAGGATGACGAAGTGGCTCATGGCCCACAGGGTTCGCCAGTACGCATACAGCGCGTCCTCGAACAAGGGGCGCAGTTTGTCGGTCTTGCGGAGCTGCGGCAGGAGGATCTTTCGCGCCTCGTCGAGGTCACACGCGGCGGAAAAGTAGAGGCGCAGAAACTCGAAGGAATAGAGCGGCTGGAGGGCGGAGATCGCGAGGAAATCCTCGCGCGAAAGCTCGTCGGCCGCGTCGTAGATCCGTCGCAAGAGAACCTGGACCCCTTTCCCTCCGGCGAGCGCCACGGCGGCGCCCATCCGCTCGCGCAGATCCCCGACCTTGGCGGCGAGCGCGTCGAGCTGTCCACGCGTGACGACGGGCAGATTCGAGACCTTCATCCCCGCGCCGAGGCAGGTGACGAACCGGCCGTCACGCGTGACGATGAGGAACGGACCCTCTTCGGGGTGATCGAGCGAGAGCGCGACGCGCTCGGCATTCTCGGGCACGCGGGCCCGGTCGAAGATGTACCGGAGAAGGCCCTCGTCCCGGTAGAGCGTGAGCGCAAGCTCGACGTGCGGGAGGGAGACACGATCGAGCCGGGAAAGGAAGTGGTGCGCGTGCCCCATCGGGAGGATGAAAGGACAGGTGCGTCGGGGGCGCAACCATAAAAGTGTCCGCAGACGGATTCACAAGCACGTCAGCCACCCCCGCCACCCCACACACGCCGCCCGTCGCTCCGTCGCGCGCGATGCCTCGGCCGCGAGCGGGTGCATGAAGCGCGCATAACAATCGCGCCGCAAGCCGAGCATTCGTTCGTCCCAGGGCGGATGGGGTTCGAAGGACGCGAATGCGGCCACACAGGCGTTGTCCTCGGGCAGCACCTCGGAGAGATCGACGCGCAAGTTCCTCCGCGTCGATTCGAGGACCAGCACAGAAAACGGCGCGCCCGTCGCGGCGAAGAGGCGCTTCGCGTCGGCGGGCGCGCTCTGGCCAAGCTCACGCGCGAGGTCCATGCCGCGGTTCATGATGACCACCGAAGGCCATGGATCCAGGCGGTATGCGGCGAACGCACGTTCGAGGAGGGAGACGGCCTCGGCGCGGCGGCCCTTGACGAGCTCGTAACGCGCGCGGATCACGTCGGCCTCGATCGGGAAATCACGGGCGTGCCGCTCCAGCAAGGCAAGCACGGCGTCGTCGCCCTTCCACGCGAGCCCCTCGGCCACGAGCGTGGTCTCCACGGGGCCGACCGGCGCTTGCTCCTGGAATTGCCATTTCGTCCATGCACCCTCCAGGTTGCCCGCCGCGTAATTGACGAGCGCCTGCACCCGCACCTCCGCGTCCACCGTGAGATGCTCGGGCATGGATGGATCGGACCCGTCCCCCGCGACCTGGGCCGCGCGGTCCTCGGCCACGCGCACGTAATCGAGCGTGCCGGATTTCAGGGTGGGCCGGTCCTCCTTGTTGCGGCGGACAGGCTCGAAGAACGTGGACACCGAGCCGAAATTGCCGACGGCGCGCGCGAAGCCGAACTCCACGCGGTTTCGGTCGTCCGTGTTGAAGACCGCGCCGGGCCCGTCGGCGATGGCCCGCGCGAACGGAGGGCCGGCGACGTAATGGGCGAAGAGGCCCTCGATGCCCTCGGTGCGCCACGCATTCCGCACCGCCCGGCGGTAGGGCTCCGCGCCGAGTTTGGCCCGGAGCATCTCCGGGTCGTGGGTGATGGGCGCTTCGGACGCGACGAGGACGAGATCACTCCAGCCGAGGTACCACGTCTCCACCGAGGGAAACTCCGAGGCGAGCGTCGCATACACCGTGCGGAGGGTCTCGACGTCGATCTCGTAGACTTGCAACCATTGCAGGAAAAGGCCGCCCGGTTTCAGCCGGCCGCGCACGGCCCGGTAATACTCCTGCGTGAAGAGGCTCGCGACGCCGGCCCTGTACGGGTTCGACGGCTCGGAGAAGACCACGTCGTAGCGGGCCGGCACGGTCGGCAGGATCTCCCGCGCGTCGCCGAGGAGGACACGAACCTTGGGGTTCGAGAGGACGTCCTCGTTCACCGGCGCGCAACGACGGCCAATCTCCAGCATCGCGGGCTCGAGCTCGGCGACGTCCACGCGCTCCATTGAGGGCACCTTGCCGAGCCATCCGGCCGAGCTGCCCGTGCCGAACCCGATCACCATGGCGTGTTTCGGGTCGGGGTGGAGCAATGCGCCGAGCAGCCCGCCCATCACCTGCGTCGAGGCGTCGCCGCGCGCATTGCCGTCGATTTTGCCATTGACGACCATGGCAATGCCGTCGGTGGCGTCGATGGCCACGCTGCTCTCGCGCCCCTCGGTTTGCCAGATGATCACGCGCTTGACGTCCTCGATCCAGGCCCGGGTGAAGGCCGGGGTGTCGAGCAGGACCTTGTCGACGCGGCCCGCGCCGATGGGCGTGTGCCGGAGGACGGCCGAGGGGCCCGGCGATAGAATGGCGGCGAGCGCGAGGGCGGACAGGACGGGAGCGGCGATCAATCGTCGCGGAGCGGGGACGCGGAAGGCAAAAAACGCCGCGCCGCCGGCCATCAGGAGGAGGCCGATACACGTCGCGCGCATGGATCCGAGCGCGCCGAGCGAGGGGACGAGGAAAAAGCCGCCCGCGAGGGAGCCGACCATGGCGCCGAGGGTATTGTGCGCGCCCACGGTGCCGAGGTGCGCGCCGACGCGGGCCCGTCCCTCGCCGAGCAAGGCGACGAGGAGCGGGTATTGCGCGCCGGCCACGACGGACGCAGGAAATGCCATGATGGCGGTCAGGGCAATCCAGCCCGGCACGTGATGAAAAAGCCCGGCGCCCGCCTCGGGCCGGAGCGCGAGCGCGAGCACGGCGAGCCTGTCGCCGAACGCAAAAGGAACGGCCACGAAAAACGCCTCGAGCGCCGCCGTGAGCGCGAGCGCCCGCGCCGAGGGGGCCCGGCTGCGGAAGATCAAGGGATAGAGGAGCCCCCCGAGCCCAATGCCGAGCAAAACGACGGCGAGGATCACCCCGAACGTGTACACCGTGCCGCCGAGCAGAGGCCCAAGCAGCCGATACCAGACGAGCTCGAGCCAGAAGAAAAGAAACCCCGAGAGCGCGGCGAACGCGAGAACGAATCGGGGGTCGACGCTCGGGGGCTTCGCTCCGGCAAGCGGAGCTGCGCCCCCGAACCCCCGCGGTAGATGCCCCGGGGTGCTCGTCGTGGAGGTGTTTGTCGCAGCAGCCGATTCTTCGACCATGGGGGCGAGCCGCTTGTCGACGAGGAGCGCAATGCCTGCGACGACCGCGTTGAGCGCCGCCGCGGCCCAGAGCGCGCGGCGCGTGC
>JANMGF010000154.1:0-3269 GCA_031374535.1 Polyangium sp. (in: bacteria) | reverse complement strand
TTCCGCCTCCGCTCGCGCCTCCGCCTCCGCCCCCGCAACCGCTCCTCCCTTCAGGATCCCCCTGCGTTTACCGCCCCCTCCCTCCCAACCGTTGCCGCCGCGCGACGACGGACGAGGGGACGACGTTTTTGGTCGAGCTGCCGAAGCGGTGAACCATCCCGCGCCGCTTTACTTCGTGAAATCGCAGCTCCCGCCCAGGCACCCGGCCGGGACCGTGATCTTCGGCTGACCTTCCCAGACCGATTTCAAGTACGTCGTGATCTGATCCCGCGCCGCATCCCCGGCCAGACCACTCTTCGCGGCAAACCCGTGGATGTCGTAGCCATCCATGTCGGCCGTCCTGTATTGCGTGAGGCCACTCTTGCCGACCACCTCGGAGGAGGTCTCGACGCCCAGGATCGGGCTCAGGACCGCGCCCACCTGGCCCGCGCCGACGGCCACCGACAACATGGCCGTCCCCTCGTTCGGGAGCACGGGGTCGCCCATGCTCTCCTGGATGAGATAGGCCGTGGGCTCGTCCGGCGTCCGATCCGCCCAGATCGCGCCGTCCACGTCGTCCCAGTTCGATTGGCTCAAGGCCAAGGCATGGCCCACGTCGAGGTCGCCGCCGTAGGTCGTGCGCAGGAGGCCGCGGACCGTCGAGTAGACGCTCGAGCCGGGGATGAAATGGGTCCAGCCGGCGCCGGGGACGTTGAGCACGCCGTAATGCATGTCCGGGTCCGCCGAGGCGTAAACCAGGCCAAGCGTGCCGCCGAGGGAGCCGCCGGCCCAGACGGGAATGCTGCCGTCGGGCTTGCGACCGATGAGGGGATTGGCGCCGCCGTCGAACGTGGGGCCCGAAAGCAAGGCGCCGAGCGAGGTCTCCATGGAGCGCTGAATGGCGGCGCCGTCGGCGAGGGCCTGCATGAGGCGCGCGGTCGAGCGGTGCGTGGACTCGGCCATGCGCGTCAAGCTGACGAAGGTCTCGATGACGTCGTCGCCGGTCCAGCCGTCGAAACGAATGCCGACCTTGCCGACGCCATTTTCGCCGAGCTTCTGGTCGAAGGAGCTGTCGTCGACGTCGCCACCCATGCCGTGGCCGAACATGACGAAGCGGTAATCGCCCGTGCCGGCGGGGACCATCACGCGGAAAGGGGCCTCGTGGGTGCCGGCGGGGACGACGTCGCCGGCCGCGTCGAGCACGAGGTCGCGGTCCTCCTCGAGGAACGACGGGAGGCCCACGAGCCGGCCCTGCACGATGGCCGCGACGGCCGGGTTCGGGGCATACACCACGGAATCGATCGCGACCGTGACCGAGCCCGCGGCGACAGCCTCGATTGCGGCTTTACGCATGGCCGTGAGGCGCTTCGTGGCGTCGTCGCCCGAGCGGGTCGTGAAATCGAAGACGCGCTGGACACGCGCCGGATCGATGCCGGCCTCGGCAAGAAGCGCGCGGGTCGGGGCGTGATACCCACGGAAAACCGCTTCGGCCTGGGAATCGGGCGCGGCGAGGCCAAGCGCGACCTGGGTCTGCCGCGAGGGGGCAAAAGGAGCGCCGCCTTCGCTCTTCAGGTCGTCCAGCACGACGGCGACGTAATCGGCGCCGGGCTCGAGGGGGCGCGAGGGATACCCGAGCAAAAGCGTCTCCGTGGCTGGATCCTCGCCCGCGATGGTGGAGAGGCGGAGGGGGACGGATTCGCCGCGGCGGGGGTGGTCGTGCTCTGCGAGAAGAAGGCGGACGGGGCCCTCGGCGGACGGGCCCGCGGCCGGCGCGGCGATTGGACCCGGGAACCCAATGGCGAGGGGGGTGGCCCGGGAAAACCCGTCGGCGAGGGCAAGCGAGCGGGGATCGTCATCGACCGGGAGGCTCGTGGCCTCGACGTGGAGGCGAACGCCGGTGGCCGTCGAGGCATCGGCGGTCAGAAAGGCGCTCGAAGGCCAGGGCAGGAGGCAACGAAGCTCGCTCGGATCGCCACACGCGGCCGTGAGGGGCTTCCGGTCGCCGGCGGCGCGATCGGGCGCGGTGAAGGTGGGGGCGGGGGCGTCGTCGCCGCCGCAGCCGGCGACGAGGAAGGCGAAGGAAAAAAGAATACGCAGGTTTCGCATGGGGATCATTCCGGATCGCAGGGGCCGTCGCAATGGTGGACGACCTTGCCCGTGGTGAGGAACTCGAGGAGGATCTTCTGGACGGCCGGTGAATCCGCGGCCGATCCGTGAGCGCCGTTGTCGCCCGCCGGCGCGAGGTTTTGCTTGGGCGGGACCGGGTCGTTGTTTTTCGTGTCGACCTGGAGGAGCGCCGAGCCGTCGATGATCCCCGCCTCGTTCGGGACGCCGGGGACGTCGTAAAGGCCGGGGGCGCTCATCGGAATGCCATAGGTGCGCGCCATCATCTCGGTCGAGATGTTGGGGACCTGGCTGTCGTTGTAGGCCTCGAGCAGGAGGATCCGCTTTTCGGGGTTGCCCGGGAAGGGGTCGCGCCAGAGGTGATCGGCGTAAATGGACGGCTCGACGACGTCGTATTGCGACTGGAACATGGCGAAGAGGAGATCACGCTCCACCGGGTCGCGGTTGTAGATGGACCAGACGCCGTCGATGTCGGGCCAGGAGGTGTTGCGCCAGATCATGAGCGAATAGGTGCCGCCGCCGACGATGAGGCCGCCGCGGGTGATCTGGGGGAAGAGGGCCATGACGGTGCCGCCGATGATGCCGCCCTGCGAGCCGCCGAGGTAAAAGACCTCGGAGGTGTCGACGAGGCTCGTGCCGTCCTTCTGGAGCGCGGGCGCCTTTGCGAGGCCGCCCTGCACGAGATACCCCAGGGTCGTGAAGTTGACCGCCGATTGCAGGAGGCGCTCGGGGACGGTATGGCCGTCCTTGAGGTTGTGCGGGAAAATCGTGCCGCCGAGGGTGTCGAAGTCCTTGTAGGACATGCCCCAGAAGTCGATGCCGATGCCAATGAAGTCCTGGGCGACGGAGGCAATGTAGAGGGCCTCCTCGCCGCTGCCGAGGAGCCCGTGCCCCCAGAGGTAGACGCGCGCCGGGGCGCCGGTGTCCCAGACCTTGCGCGGGACGGCGATGAACATGTCCGCGTCGGCTGTGCCCGTGTATTGCGGGAGGCCGCCCGGGCCGCGGGAAAGGAATTGACCCGGGCCGGAGTCGCCCGTGAGGTAACTCGGGACCTTGAAGGTGCCCTTCAAGATGAACTTGAGGTCGGGGAAATCGGGCGGGTCGGTCTGGACGTCCTTGATGGTGAAGCCGAGATCCCCGGCCTCGGCCCGCTTTTTCATGTCGGG
>JANMGF010001097.1:0-3004 GCA_031374535.1 Polyangium sp. (in: bacteria) | reverse complement strand
GACCAGGATCAGCCCGATGTTCAGGCCGTCGGCGCCGACATGGTAGGCGAGGGCGAGCTTCCCGACCGTGACCCAGGGGATGACCGACTCGAACTGGAGGCCTTCCTGGACGGGGTTGAAACGGAAGAACGCGGCAGCGGCGAGCCACGCGGTGATCGCGGAGCCGATCACGGCCAGCGTGCGGACGACGACCCGGTAGTTCCCCGGCACGAAGAGGATCAGCAGCGCCGTGACGATCGGGACCAGGATGACGGAGGTGAGGGAGGCCATGGGTTACTTCCGGGCGAGGAGGACGACGAGCGGAAAAAGCGGGAGGACGACCACCTTGGCGAGCGCACCCGCGGCCCCGACGAGCCCGAGGCCAAGCGCCACGGCGAGGCGCTGCGGGAGGGGCTTGGCGGAGGTCTCCGGGGTCGGATCGGCCCAGAGCAGGGCGAGCACGAGGGCGAGGAGCGCGGGGCCGTCCGGGGTGGCCACGAAACCACCCGCCACCGGCAGGAGCGCAAAACTCGACATCCACGCCGCGAGCTTCTGCCCCTCCGTCCCGGCGCCGCGCCGGCGCGCGAGGGCGACCGTGGCGATCGAGAGGCCCAGGGAACACACGAGCGGGACGAGCCGCACGCGGAGCTCGACGGGCAAGGCTTCGAGCGTGTCCGTCAGCCGGAGCAGGAGGGGCACGAGCGGAGGGTGGTCGACGAGCGGCGGCACGAGGCCAGGCGCGCGGGCCGCCGCGAGGTAATACGCCTCGTCGGGGGAGAGCTCCGTCCCGAGCGCGAGCGTGAGCCGGAGCGGCACGGCGGCGAGGACAATCGCCCAAGCCGCCCGCGACGTACTCAGGCAGGCACCTGCCGCTGGCGGAGCACCTCGTAGAGCGCGAGCGCGCCCGCGACCGAGGCGTTGAGCGACCCGATCGGCCCACTCATGGGAAGGCGCGCGATGTGCTGGCAGGCGCGGAGCACACCTTTGCGGGCGCCTTTGTCCTCGGCGCCGATCACGATCGCCACGGGGCCGCGTAGATCGATCTCGCCGAGCGTCGTCGGGCCCTGCGCGTCGAGCCCGATCACCGTGACGCCGCTGTCCGCGAGGGTCCGGAGCGCCTCTGGCAAGGATGAGACACGGCAGAGCGCAGCGTGCTCGATCGCGCCCGCCGACGCGCGAAACGTGGCCGGCGAGAGCGGGGCCGAGCTGTGCTCGGGCCACACGATCCCCGTGGCCCCGAGCGCCACGGCGCTACGCACGATCGCCCCGAAGTTCTGCGGATCCATGATGCCGTCGAGCGCGACGAGGATCGACGTCGGGCCAAGCGGGAGATCCGCGACGCTGACGATCCGCAGATCGGGCGCGACCGCGAGCACGCCCTGGTGACGGCCGCCGCCCGAGATGCGATCGAGCTCGCCGCGGGTCAACGTCTCCACGCGTACGCCGCGGCCCTCGGCGAAGCGGCCGACGGCCTGGATCTTGGGGCTCGCGTTCAGCTCGACGACCACCCGTTCGAGGGCGTCGCCGTGCACGCGTATGGCCTCGCGGACCGGCTGGAGGCCGTAGAGAAGTCTGGTCATGACGTCCGCGCGGCGAGCGCGCCCTCGATCTCGGCGACCACACGACGCGCCGCATCGAGCGGATCGGCCGCGTCGCGGATCGGCCGCCCGACGACCAGCAGATCCGCCCCTGCGGCGATCGCCTGCGCCGGCGTGGTGATCCGCTTCTGATCCCCCGCCGCGCTGCCTGCCGGACGGATCCCCGGCGTGACGATCAACGCGTCCGGGCCAAACATGCGCCGGAGCGTCGACGCCTCCGATGCGGACGCGACGAACCCTCGGATCCCGGTGTCCCACGCGAGCCGCGCGACACGCTCGACCTGCTGGGAAGGTGTCGCGGACACGCCCATCGCCGTGAGGTCTTCGGCGTCGAGCGAGGTCAACACCGTCACGGCGAGGATCGTGAGCGGCGCGCTCGCGCGTGCTGCCTCCGTGGCTGCACGATCGAGCATCGCGCGGCCACCCGACGCGTGGACCGTCAGGTACCGGACCCCGAGCGACGCGGCGCTCTGCACGGCGCGTCCCACGGTCTCCGGGATGTCGTGGAGCTTGAGGTCGAGGAAAAGCTCGCGGCCGAGATCGTGGCATGCCGCGATCGCCGCGGGCCCTTCCCGCACGAAGAGCTCGAGCCCCACCTTGAGCACGCCGACCGACGAAGCGACCCTACGTGCGCCGGCCCCGGCCTCGTCGAGCGAGCCGTAATCGAGCGGGAAGACGAGCCGCCTCGTCGCGTCGTCGCGTGTCATGGTGGATGGTTTGCCATGCAAACGGCGGCCCGCATCTGGATCGCGCGGGCCGCTCGTCCGGATCAGAGGCAGCTGCAGAGCGGATCGCCGGGAGCGCAGTTGCAGGGCTTGGCTGCGCCGCCGCCGGCTGCCGGCCTCGGACCACCGCCGCCGCCCTTCTTGGCCGCGTCCTGCTTGGCCTTCTCTTCTTCGAGCTGCTTTTGCAGGGCGAGGCGGGTGGCCTCGTCCTTGGCGCTCGTGAGCTGGCTGAGCAGACTGTCGACCTTCTGCTGCGACTCCTTCGCCGCCTGATCGGCCTTCTTCTTCTCTTCTTCGAGCTGCCGGGTCTGTTCGGCGAGCGCCTGGCGCTCTTGCTCGGCCTTCTGGCTCTGGCTGTAGATGAAGAACCCAGCCGCGCTGCCGACCACGACGACCGCCGCGACCACGCCGTACAGCGTCTTGCGCAGCTTCTTCTTCGACTCGTCGTGCTGCAGCTCGGCGAGCTTGCGCTCGTGCTGCTGCTGCGCGTTCATGGCCTCGAGCCGCGCCCTCTGCTCGGCCTCGACGCGGGCCTTCTCGACCTCGGCCTGCCGGATGGCCTCGAGGCGCGCGTTCTCTTCGCGAGACCTGCGCTCCTCCATGGCCCTGCGCTCTTCCTCGGCCCGGATGCGCGCTTCTTCTTCCTCGCGCTTCCGGCGCTCGTCGTCGAGCCGGGCTCGTTCTGCGGAGGCCGCAGCGGCA
>JANMGF010001077.1:0-1242 GCA_031374535.1 Polyangium sp. (in: bacteria) | reverse complement strand
CCGGCACCGGCGTCGCCCCCAACCGCCCCCAGGGCGGCGGGGGCGAAAGATCGGGGCGCGAGGCCAGTCCCCCCCTGGAGCGAGTGTTCCACGACGACGCGTTCGACGGCGCGCCAAAGATGGCTTGCTCGAGCGCCTCGGCCATCTCCTTGGCCGAACCAAATCGTTCGTTCGGATCACGCCGCAGCGTCCGCAAAAACCAAGCGTCGACGTTCGGCGGCACGTCAGGCCGCAGCGCGCTCGGCGGCTGGAAGACCCCCGTATGCACAGCGACCGAAAGCGAGCCGACGGTCTCGCCATGGAAGGGCACGCGGCCCGTGATCGCATGGTACGCCACGACCGCAATCGACCAGAGATCCGAGCGGTGATCGACACGTTTGGCGCTGAGCAGCTGCTCGGGGCTCATGTAGAGCGGGGTGCCCATCATCGAGCCCGTGGTCGTCGCGCCAAGCGCGTTGTCAGGCCCTACCTTGGCGATGCCAAAGTCGAGCAGCTTGACAAAGGTCTCACCGTCGATGCTGCAAAGGAAGATGTTGTCCGGCTTGATGTCGCGGTGGACGATGCCAAGCGCATGCGCGCGGGAGAGCGCCTTGCAAGCCTGCGTGACCACATGCGTCACGTCACGAAGCGGCAGCGGCCCCTCGGTCCGGATCCGGCGCTTCAGGTCCTCACCTTCAAGCAGCTCCATCACGATGTACGGGGTGCCATCCGACATGAAGCCATGATCAAAGACCTGCGCGACATGCGGGCTCTTGATCTGCGCCGCCGCCATCGCCTCCGTACGAAACCTCTGCACGAGCGCCTGGTTCTCGACAAAGGCCGGCGACATGAACTTGACAGCGACCTCCGTACCAAGCGCAAGGTGGTCAGCAGCCCAAACACTCCCCATGCCCCCCTTCCCAAGGAGCCGCTTGAGCCGAAGCGTTGGCGTAATCTGCTGCCCAGCCTGCATCCGCCCAAGCCTTTCCACGTGATCCGCCCCCCATCCCAAAGGAAGCCCAGGGGCAGCTCGTCCCAGAAGGTACACGATTTCGGACCGCGTTCGTAGCTTCATGCTCGCCACGCCGCCGCCCGGGGCTTTGCCCCGGACCCCACCAGGGGCTGAGCACTGGTCTCATCTCACGAGCCCATTCTCTTTGAGGACCCGCAGCATTTCTGCTGCGGGTGCCAGGCGTTGCAGTCCGCGGCTGATGGTGACGGATCCGGGCGGCCCCCCCGACGACTTGCCTGTGTAGCCGCCGA
>JANMGF010001064.1:0-4358 GCA_031374535.1 Polyangium sp. (in: bacteria) | reverse complement strand
CGTCGGCGGGACGAGCAGCGGCTCGAAGGGGCCGCGGCGATCACGATGCCGGCCACGCGCGCGCCGGGAGGGACCGGGCCGAGGCGCCCGTCGGCCACGCTTTTTACGCTCGCGTCGGGCCATGGTGCCGACGGAGATGGGACGTCCCGAGGAGGAGGAACGTGAGTTATCCGGAGACCACCCTTCGGACGATCGAGCGGCTCGCGCGGCTCGCGACGGACCTCAAACGACAGTTTCACCTGCGGGACGACGCCGTCGACGTGCTGGTGCTGGGCGCGGTTTGTCACGAGCACGTGCTCTTGCTGGGGCCTCCGGGCACGGCGAAGAGTGATCTTTTGACGCGTTTCGCCGAGCAGATCCACGCGCCGCGGTTCCATTACCTGCTCACGCGGTTCACGGAGCCGGCCGAGATCTTCGGGCCGCTGGATCTACCAGCGTTCCAGGAGGGTCGTTATCATGTGCGCACGGAGGGGATGTTGCCCTCGGCGTCGATCGCGTTCCTCGACGAGGTTTTTCAGGGCGGAAGCGCGATCCTGAACACGCTGCTCACGCTGGCGAACGAGCGCATTTTCCACAATGGGTCGGTGCGGCAGCAGGTGCCCCTCATTTCCCTCGTCGGCGCCTCGAACGAGCTGCCCGACGATTCGACGCTGAAGGCCTTCGCCGATCGGTTCGCGCTGCGGGTGCTGGTGGAGCCGGCGCCTGACAATGGGCTCGGGGAGCTGCTCGATCGAGGCTGGGATCTCGAGGTGGAGCGGCTCGACGCGGCGAAACGAAAGGAGCGGGGGGAGGGGACCGCCGTGGTGCCGATCGTGAAGGAGTCGGCCGTGCGGGCGCTGCAATATCATCTCGCCGAGGTGAAGCTCTCGGCGGTGCGGCCGCTGTACGAGCAGGTCCTGCGCGATACGCGGGCCGAGGGGCTCGAGCTTTCGGATCGGCGTATCGTGAAGGGGCTCAAGCTCGTCGCGGGGGCGGCGCTCGTCGCGGGGCGGGAAAAGGCAGAGCCCGTGGATCTGTGGCCGCTCCGGCACATGTGGTCGCGGCCCTCGGATGCGCCGATCCTGCGGCGCGTGGTGGAGGCGCGGATCGCGGAGGCGGGCGGCGGCAAACCCGCGGCGGCGCGGGGGCAAAAGCATATCCTCGCGGATCTCGAGACGCTGGAGGAGCGCGAGGGGGTCTTGCGGGGCGAGACGGCGGTGTCGGCGCATCTGATGGCGCTCAATCGATTGCGGCGGGAGGCGATCCTGGATCACCCGGATGGCCGGGAGCTGCGCGAGCGGATCGATACGGTGGTGCGCCGCGTGCTCGCGCGGCTCGAGGAGGGATGATGTGTAATCCGCGTCGGGTGGAGGTGACGGCGACACGGGCGATCGCCGAGGCGTGGGAGCGAGAGGTGCGGCGCGCGGCGTCGCGGTCGGGGACGGTGCGCGGCGAGGTGCGAATTCAGCAATCGCTCGCGGCGTCGCTCGGGGCGCCGGCGCTGGCGGCGCTGGAACGGGCGCTCGATACGGGGTGTATCGGGTGGCGGGAGGTCGCGGAGGGGTATCGTTACGACGTCGCGGGGGGTTGGGCGCTCTATTCGCCTTCGGACCGGAGCTTGACGATCGTGGCCACGCAGAGCGAGGAAGTGGTCGGTCGCGGGGAGGCGCACGTGTGTTTGTCGGGGCACGTGGCGGAGGAGGTCACGGCGCGGGGCGAGGGCCGGTATTACGACGATGGGTACGGGGGAAGGACGCGGGAGATCGCCGATGCCGAGGCGCGTCTCGCGGCGCAGAATTCGCTCGAGGCGGCGGCGCGTGCGCGGGTGGCGCGTGTGGTGGACGATGCGGAGGGGGCCGTTCGCGATGATCTCGAGGCGCAGGCGGCGCGCGCGGCGGAGGCCGATTTCGAGGCGCGCGCAGCGGCGCGGCAGGCCGCCTTGCAGCGGGGAGTGGAGGCGCGCGCGGAGGAGGTCTTCACGGAGGCGCGGCGGGCCTTTCATGCGCTCCTCGCGCGGGCGTACCGGGATGCATTGCTCGCGCTCGCGCGGCACCGGGGGGCGCAGGGGATCGCGGTGCACGAGGACGGTGACATCCTCGAAATCGAGTTCGAGCTGCCGAGGTAGGAGGCGTATCGTGCCGACGCTCGTGCGATTTCGATTCAACAAGGTGACGGGGGAGGTGGAGGAGTTCCTGGTCGACGATCAGGACAGGCACCTGCCCGAGGCCGAACACGACCGTATCGCGGCCGAGGTGGGGCGGTTTGTCGCGGCGTATCCGCGCGTCCGGGAGGTCTCTGCCGGGGGACCCTTGCTACGTGATGCCGAGGGGGCGCACGAGGAGCCGGCGCGGGAGGCGGGGGAGACTTCAGACGTGCCTTCGCGGACGGAGATCGAATGACGTCGCCGCGGGAGCATTTTGCGTCGGCCGGGCGGTGCTGGCTTTCGGTCGGGGACGAGGACGAGGCGCTCCGGTGTTTCGAAGAGGCGGCGGCCTGGGGCAGCGTTGGAGCGCTCCACGAGCGAAAGGGGCGTCATCTCGAAGCGGCAGAGGCTTACGAGCGCTCGGAGCAATGGGTGGACGCGGCGCGTTGTTTTCACGCGGCGGGGCAATGGGAGCGGGCCGGGCGAAGCCTTTCGCGGGCGGAGCTGCCGATGCGGCGGGCGTGGACGCTCGTGCACGATATGGGCCTCGTGGCGGACGCGGAAAAGGTGGTCGACGCGGCGCCGACGCGGGACGTGGCCGAGACGGTATCGGCGACGCTGGTGCTTTCGCGTTGTGACGTGGCGCGCGGGGATCACGCGGCGGCGGCGAAGAAGCTCCGGGAGGTCTTGCCGAGCCTCGAGCGTGTTTCGCCGGCGTCGGGATATCGGTGCGTCGTGGAGTGGGCCGTGCTCGTGGGGGAATCGATGCGGCGGCCGGATCTTTCGGCGCTCGCGCTCGCGGCGGCGCCCCGGGGAATCGAGGCGGACGAGCTCTGGGAGCGCTGGTCGGCGAGGGTTTTTGGGGAGGTCGTGCCGCCGCCGTTTTCGTTGCATGCGGCGGAGGACGAGGGGGCGGGCGCCGGATGAGCGAGGGCGAGGGCAAACCCGCGACCTTCTGGCAGCGGCTTTTTGGGCGCTCGGGGGACGTGGTTCGTTCGGAGGAGGCGCCGGCACCGCCGCGGCAGCAGCAGCCACCGCGACCGCCGTTGCGAGCGCGGCGGCCGCAGCCTCCGGAACCGGAACCGCCGCCGCCGCCACCGCCGCCGCCGCCGCCGCCACCGCCACCGCCACCGCCCACGCGGGAGGCCGTCGCGGCGTTTTCCCAGGCTCCGGCGGGCCCCGAGGCCATGGCGCTTCTCGAGCCAAACCTTTGTGGCGCCTTGTTTCCAGGCGCGGGAGAGGCCCTGGTTTTTCTGGGCGCGCTCGGAGGGGCGCGGCTCGCGGCGCGGGCGGTTTGTCGGAAAGGTCCAAAAGGGAGGATCTGGATCGAGGTGGCGGCCCCGCCGGAGAATGCCGCGATGCTCGCGCGTCTGGCCGGGGGGCGCGTCTTCACGGGTGTGCTCGCGGGAGGCGGGGCCGAGGAGCCGACCCTCGGCGAGCCGCGTGCGTGGGTCGCCCTGCTCCCGGATGGAAGGCCCGTGCCGCCGCGGGTGCTCCTGCCGCAGGGGCAAAATCGCCACGTGCTCGTCACGGGGCGCGAGGTCGAGCGTCTGGAGCGAACCCTCTGGAGCGAGGCCCCGCTGTCGTTGTTGCTCGAATCGACCTCGTTACGTGCGGCGCGGGCCCGAGCGCTGAATGAAATCGTGGCCGTGGTCCCGCCCGAGCTCGCGCGCTGGGTGGTGGGGCGATGCCTCGCGCTTGGTTTGTCGGTTTCCCTCGCGCCGGCCGAGCGTCGCCCCCTCGCCGAGGGCGCGGAGGGCGCGGGGGTCGTGTGGATACGTTTGCAGGCGCCGAAGGGCGTGGTGCCCGCGTCGTGGATCGCCCGGCTTTCGGACCTGCCCGGCGTGGTGGTCGCTCATGCCGCGGGCGGGGACGCGCGGCTCTTCGTGGATGCGCGTTGTGATGCGCCGCCGTGGGCGCCGTTTTTCGCGTCGTTCCTCGGCCGGGACGAGGTCTGGGTGCTCGGCGCCGCGGACGTGGGGCACGCGCGGATTCGTTTGCTCGGCGAAATGGTCTCCGGCGGCGCCCTCGTGACCTTGCCGGATCGCCCGGCGGCGCCCCTCCAGATGTCCGCCGCGGAGGCGAGGTTGCCGGCGCCTATCCAGGTCGAGCTCGTGCATGACGGGCGACAGGCGCGGATCGACGGGGTATTGCTCGATCCCGAGGAGCTCACCTGGGCGAGGTCATGGCACGTGCGGCAGCCGGCGACCCATTCGGTGAATCTCGACTTCGGAAA
>JANMGF010000979.1:0-3085 GCA_031374535.1 Polyangium sp. (in: bacteria) | reverse complement strand
ACGTACGGGCGCCCTCGCCTTCCCCACGCGCCTTCGCCTCGGCGAGAGAACGCTCGCGCGCGGCAGCCTGCGTGGCCCGCCACTTCTCGGTCTGGGCCTCGACCTCGGCGTGCGTCCGGGCGCGCTCACGCTCGATGCCCTCGAGGCGCCGGTCGAGCGCGAGGTGATCGTTCTGCCGCGACCAGGCGACGAGCGTGTAGATCGGCGCGAGCGCGAGGAGCGCATCTTCGAGCTGTTCGTCGAGGATCTCGGCGTGCTCGAGCGCGACCTCACGCGGCACCGCCCACCCGATCCAGAGCGGCACTTGCCCCTCGGCCGCGCGCTCCAGCATGGCCTCGATCGCCTCGGGCGTGGCCCCGCTCGCCGCCACCCGATCGTCTCCGACGCCGACCGCGAACTCCTCCGGCAACGCGCGGAGAGCCGCCGTGAGCTCGGCGGTGAGCGCCGTCGGTTCTGCATTCGACGCTTGGGGCTTCGGATCGCCTGCGGCGTCCTGCGCCCCAAACCCCCCGTCTTTTGCGGCGAGACGCGCGCGCAGGTTGTCGATGTCGACCTTCGCCTCCGGGTGCACGGCGAAACAAACCTCGACCCCGTGCGCGTCGATCCGGAGCGCGAGGAAGGCGTGCCGACCGTACGGACTCGGATCATCGATCGCGGCCGAGATCGATCGCCCCGCGTCGAGCAGCCGTTCGAGCTCCTCGCGCGCTGCCGCATCGCGCCAGAAGAAGACCCACTGGCACTCGACGCGTTTCTTGTTGCGCAGGGTCGGGTGCTCGTCCGAGCCGTGCACGTCGACCGTGATGCCGAGCTCCGCGAGGCGCGTGATCACGCCCCGGGCCCAGGCGAGCGCGCGTTGCTTCACCTCGAGGCGCGGGCGCGAGTAGGCGTTCGACGTCGCCTTCTCGGGCGCGTAGGCGTCGAAGTCGCTTCCAGTCAGGTGCAAGGGGGCGTGGGTCATCGTCGCTCTGGCTCGTCGACGCGCGGTTGTCCCGCGTCGCGATGCCCGCGCGAATGGCCTCGCGTGCGCAGCTACGACGAGGGCAGGTGGCGTCGTCGGTCCCCTTGTAGCACTGGCGAAAACCCGGTGATATCCCCTCGCGTGGCTCGCATGACGCGCACGGCCGAGGCGGACTGCTCATGGGCCGCAGCCGAGGAACGAGCCCCTTGACCCCCAAGGGCTGCATGTCACCTTGATCTCCACGATCTCCGAGCGCTCGTCCTGCGAAGGGCGGGCGTCTCTCCGCGAGAAAAAGGCGTGCTACGCGCCACGCGCCACGCGACGCGCCCCGGCGGTCGCGCCCCTGCAACGAGTTGCCGGAGTGTTCATGGAGCAGCCTCAAGACGAGCAGATCACCTGCGCGAGCTGCGGCTCGTCGTTCCTTTTCTCCGCCGCCGACGCGGCCGCGCGCGTCGAGCGGGGCCATATGTCCCCGCCGACCCTATGCAAGCCCTGCTGGCGCGAAAAGCGGGCGAAAAACACGAATCGTGGTGACGGACAAGGACAGGCGGCTCCCCCGCGAGGACGTGATCCGCAGCGGCAGAACGAGCGGTACGCCCGTCCCGCGCGGTACACGGGCGACGTGAACGAATACCGGAGCCCCATGGCCGATCCGCACTTCGCCACGTATCCGTCGTACGGACGTGCCTCTTCTCCTGCTCCGGGCGGCCGCGGTTTCCCGATCACCTGCGCGGCATGTGGCGCCGCGGCGACCGTCCCCTTCAGGCCGGTCGAGCGCCAGAAGGTGTACTGCCGGGCGTGTTTCCAGGCGGAAAAACCGTCCTGACGCCACCACACAGGAGCAGGATCCGGGGGGTTTGGGGGGCAAAGCGCGGCGAAGCCGTGCGGCCCCCCATCGTCAAGCGATCTCGCAGGCGAGCTCGGGCGTGAAACCGACCTCGCCCGCCGTGATCGCCACGCGGACGTCGAAGCTCGCGGCGCGGCGCGCGGTCTCTTCGACCATGCCCACGACCCACAGGCGCAACGCGAGCGAAGCCGGCTCGAACTCGGCGATCTGCAGGACCACCTTCCCGCTCTGGCTCGAGCCCACCTTCCACGCGCCGAAGCTGAAGAGGCGCGACCAGATCGAGATGCCGCGGCGGATCGCGATCTGTAGATCCGGCGCGGGACGGAGCACGCTGCGCACCGTGTTGTGAAGCTCGCCGCCGATCGCGAGGCGACCGAGCGCGCGCCATCGCGAAGGCTCGTGCAGCGAGATCGCAGTGGCGATCTCCATGTACGCGTCGAGCGCCTCGAGATCGTACGCGACGAGCGCATTGATCGAATCGTTGAGGAAGTCCTCGGCGTAACGCTGCGGCAGCTGCGCCACGACCTGCTCACGCACGCGCGGGCCCGCGTCCTCGGTGAGGGCCTTGTCCACGGCGCGGAGCACGGCGCCGCGCACCTGGTACATGCCGGGAAAACGCGACGCAGTCGAGCGCGTCGGGACGTACCGCGACGGCGGACCCGCGTTCGACGCGCTCGACGAGCCCGAGGATCCGCCCGTCGAAGCTGCGCTCCGGGCGACGCCGAGCGCGCGCGGCATCGCAGGAGGCACGAGAGGCTCGATGTTTCGAGTCGGCGCGACGTAGTCGCCGCGCGGCGGAGGTCCGGGATCACTCGAGCGATTGGAGCTGCCCGACATGCTCGGCACGACGCGCGTCGGCGCATACGGGACCGACGAGCCGCCAGGGTCGCTGAAGGTCGTGCGTGCGGCAGGCCGGATCGGCGGCGGCGCAGGCGGCTCGCGCATCGGCGGTAAAAGGCGATCGGGCTCGGGCGTCATCGTCGGCGAGGGCGGCCCGCCTTGATTTTGCTGCACGTTCGCCTGCGCCACGCGCCGGGGCAGGTTGATGATCCGGCCGAGCGCCATCAAGCGCTTGCTCGGATCCGGCGAGAACCGATCGAGCTCGCGCGCCACCTCGCCCGCGGTGGCGTACCGCTTCATCGGATCCTTCTGCAGGAGCCTCGACACCACGGCCTCGAGCCGCGGATCGACGTGCACGCCCGCCGCGGCGAGCGTGGGCGCTTCGGCGTGCACGACACGAAACGCCGTCGCGACGGCCGTGGGCGCGCGGAAAGGACGCG
>JANMGF010000950.1:0-3844 GCA_031374535.1 Polyangium sp. (in: bacteria) | reverse complement strand
GTCGCTTGCTGGAGCACGAGCACGGACTTGATGACACCCGCCACCCCCGCCGCCGCCTCGAGATGCCCGATGTTCGTCTTGAGCGCCCCGAGCACGCACGACGAGCCGTCGCTCCGCGGGCCGCCCAGCACGGCCTTGAGCGCCTCCATCTCGATCGGATCCCCGAGCGACGTCCCCGTGCCGTGTGTCTCGACATACCCGATGTCGGCCGGCGAGACCCGCGCATTCTCGAGCGCCTGGGTCAACATCGCCTGCTGCGCGAGCACGTTGGGCGTCGTGAGCCCCGTCGATCGGCCGTCCTGATTGATGGCCGAGCCGCGAATGATCGCGAGGATCGAATCGCCGTCTCGCTCCGCATCAGAGACGCGCTTCAGCACGACCATTCCGCAGCCCTCGCCACGGACGAACCCGTTCGCCGTCGCGTCGAAGCTCTTGCAGCGCCCGTCGGGCGAGAGGGACTGCGTCTTCGAATACTTGCGCGTCGTCGAGGGCACGAGCATCAGGTTCACGCCGCCCGCGACCGCCATGTTGCACTCGCCGGTGCGAAGGCTCTGGCAGGCGAGGTGAATTGCGACGAGCGACGAGGAGCACGCCGTATCGATCGCGACGCTCGGTCCCTGAAATCCGAACGTGTACGAGACCCGCCCCGCCGGGAAACAATGACCATTGCCCGTCGTCGTATAGGCGTCCTCCTGCTCCGGCCCAGCCATCGCGGAGAGCTCGGCGTAGTCGTTGTTCATGATACCGAGAAAAACCCCGGTCCGGCTCCCGACGAGCCGCTCGGGCACCTGCCCCGCACGCTCGAGCGCCTCCCACGTGACCTCGAGCAGGATCCGCTGCTGCGGATCCATCTTCGACGCCTCGCGCGGCGAGATACCAAAGAAGCGCGCGTCGAAGAGATCCACGTCGCGCAGAAATGCGCCCCAGCGCACGGCGCGCGCCTCCGGATCGGTCGTCTCCGGATCGCCGTTGAGCGCCCAGCGCTCGGGTGGGACCTCGGAGATGGCATCCACGCCATTCTTCAATAGATCGAAAAACGCTTCCGGCGTATTCGCGCCGCCCGGAAAACGACACCCGATGCCGATGATGGCGATCGGCTCGACACGCGCGCGCTCGAGATTCTCGATCTTCGCGCGCATCCTCTGGATCGTCATGATCGCGCGTTGCATCGAGGAGAGCCCCGACGCGGGCGGGGCATCGTCGTCGTGCTGCGTCATACTCGCGGGAGGATCGGGGCGTCTGGTGGTCACGAGAGGTAATCCTCCGAGCGAGCCAGCTCCTCCTCGAGTTCGAGCAGGATATCGGCTTCCGACTGCGTTATATGCCTGGGCGTATGCAACCGAACCGGTTCACTGGGCCTCGCAGGGAGCGCGGACGTGCGCTCCGCTCGCGGAGCTGCGACCGACGGAGGCATCGTATCCGCGGGACGCCTGCCAGACGAAAGGCTCATCCGGTCGAGCAGGTGGTCGGCAAGCGACGCGGGATTCGGATAAGTAAAGAGCAGCGTCGCCGAGAGCCGCACACCCAGGCTCGATTCGAGCCGGTTGCGGAGCTCCAGGCTCAAAAGCGAATCCATGCCGAGGCTCGTGAACGAGGCGAGCCGGTCGATCCGGGTAATGTCGAGCCGGAGCACCTGGCCCACCTGCTCCAGGATGTGCCGCTCGAGGACGCCGAGCCGCTCGGCCGGCGGGCGACGTTCGAGCTGGCTGCGGAAGGAAACACGGCTCGACGGGGCCGGGCGATCCGTCGCCATCTTCGGATCCCGCTGAAGCTCGGACCAGAATGGATTGCCCGCGAGCTGCGGGTAAAACTCGATCCACTGGTGCACGGCGAGGCGCAAGACGCCGATCTCGACCGACGATCGCTCGAGCAGCTTACCGAAGGCGACGAGCCCTTGCTCGGGCGTCAGGCTCTCGATGCCCCGATACGAGAGCCGCTGGCCACGATTGTCTTGCGCCGCGGCTAGCCCCACGCCCGCGAACGGCCCCCAGTGAATGCTCGTCGCCGCGAGGCCGCTGCGCCGGCGCGCGTGCGCGAGGGCATCGAGGAAAGCATTGGCCGCCGCGTAATTGCCCTGCCCCGGAGCGCCGAGGAGAGAGGCCGCCGAGGAATAAAGCACAAAGAAATCGAGCGGCTTGTCCAGGGTACGCGCATGCAAATTGAACGCGCCGTTCACCTTGGGCTCGAGCACGCGCCGGAATCGCTCGTCGTTCATCTCGAGCAGCGTCCTGTCATCGATAATGCCCGCTGCATGCACGATGCCACGGAGGGGCGGCAGGGTCCGATCGATCTGCGCGAGCATCGATACGACCTGATCCTCCCGCGCGACGTCCGCCTCGACGACAAGGACGTGCGCGCCGGCCTTCTCCATCATCCGGATGGCCTCACGCGCCGCCGGCGACGGGGCGCGGCGCGAGACGAGCGCGAGGTGCCGTGCCCCCTGATCGACCATCCACTGGGCCAGCGAAAGCCCGAGGCCACCGAGGCCGCCGCTGATCAGATAAGACACGTCGGGACGAATGCCAGGGCGCGCCTGCTCCGCAGGCAGAATCGGGGCCGATGGCTCGTTCATGATGAGCACGACCTTTCCGATGTGTTTTGCCTGGGCCATCAACTGGAAAGCGGCCTTCGCCTCCGACGCCGGAAAGACCTTCACGGGCAGCGGCTGGAAGATGCCCATCTCGAAGAGCTGCATCACCTCGTTCAGCAGGGAGCCGAGCAGCGACGGTCGCTCGACGGACATGCCAGGCAGGTCGACCGACGCGAACGAGACGCTCCGTCGGAACGGCGTCATGGCAAGCTGGCTATTTTCGTAGATGTCGCGCTTGCTGAGCTCGACGAAACGCCCGTACGACGCGAGCAGCTCGAGGCTCCGCGTGCGAGCATCGCCGGTCAACGTATTGAGCACGACGTCAACGCCCTGCCCCGCCGTGCTTTCCAGGACCTCGCTGGCAAACGAGAGCGTCCTCGAATCCATGACATGTTCGATGCCTATGGATCGAAGGTACGCTCGTTTCTCGTCGCTACCGGCCGTCGCAAAGATCTCGGCCTTGAGCACCCGCGCGATCTGGATCGCCGCGAGGCCGGTCCCGCCGGTCGCCGTATGAATCAAGACCCGCTCGTCGTGGCCGAGGCGCGCGAGCCGATTGAGCGCGTAATAGACCGTCGTGAAGACGACCGGCAAGGAGGCCGCTTCGGCAAAGCTGAGTTTCGTGGGCTTCGGCGCGACGAACACGGCGAGCGTCGTCACGTGCGACGCGAACGAGCCGGGCGCGAACGCGACGACCTCCTGGCCGACCGAGAGGTTCTCGACGCCCTCGCCGATCGCCACGATGCGCCCCGCGCATTCGAGCCCCAAATTCCCCGCCTCGCTGGCCAATCCAGGATAGATGGCCATGGCCTTCATCACGTCGCCGTAATTGAGCCCCGCGGCCTCGATCTCGATCTCCACTTCGCCGGCGCCCGGCGGGCGGCGCGGCGCCTCGCGGAGCACGAGCTGATCGAGGACCCCCACCTCGAGGCTCTCCAGTCGAAAGGGCCTGCCATGGGCGGGCTCGGACGGCACGGTTGTCCCGGCAATTTCAGCCGCCTCGAACGAGCTACGCACGAGCCGCGGGACGAACCGGCCTTCCCGGCGATAAGCGACCTGATCCTCGCGGTCACGCACCGAGATCTCGCGGAGCAGGACCGAGGCCTCGTCGGCGCTGCGGCCCGGATCGACGTCGATACGCGTGCATTCGAGCTCCGGATGCTCGAGCGCGATCGTGCGGCCGAGACCCCAGAGCGTCGCCTGTGCCACGGAGAGCGGCATCCCACTCGCGAGCACGGCCTGCGCGCCGCGCGT
>JANMGF010000909.1:0-6408 GCA_031374535.1 Polyangium sp. (in: bacteria) | reverse complement strand
CGTCGGCGTCGTCGGGGGGGCGGGTGTGGTGGAGGAGGCTGGCGATGCCACCCTCCGTGCCTTCGACGACCTCCTTGAGGACGCTCTGGAACATAGGCTGAAACCTTAGCGAAACCGGAGCCCGACGGGAAAAAGAAAGGGGAGGTTCGTGCAGACGATCGCGAAATTGCGATCGGGCCCCCCAACGTGTGCCGTCCGCCCGGTCGCTCGGGGTCGCAGGGGGGCGATTTTTGCCTCTTGCATCCCGATGCCAACCGGGCCATTCCCGCTCCTACGGGCCCGCCCTGCGCTGCGGTGCTTGACCCTCGTCCCGCCGAGCAGCTAACGTGCGTCGCGGCTACGTGCACATCGCTCGCCGGCGAGCGTGGAGACGTCGGCCGGCGTGGAGCCGGCGGCGTCCTTTCGGGCCTCCCCCGACTCGCCGGATCCTCCCGCGGTGGCACCTGGTTTGTCCACCCGTATCCGAACGACAAGGACGGCCCAAAGAAATGCGCGCACGAGCCGGGGATCCCCCCCGCACGATGCCCCAGAAGATCCTCGCGGGACGCGCCGCCGATCCGCAGCTCCGAGGAGACCTGGTCCAGGTCAAGGTCGATCAGATCATCCTCTCGCGATCGCCCAACAGGGCCCTCAGCGAGGCGCTCTCGGCCGGGATGAAGAAGACCCCGGTCGAGATGGCGGTGGCCTACGACGGTACCTGCGTGACCGACGCGCGTGCGCTCGCCGACGTGGCCAGCGGCGCGCCTCACGCCGTCTCGCCGGAGCTGCCCGCGTACAACGTGCCCATCGCCCGCGGCGGCATCGGCTTCCCCGCGCCCGTGCACCTCGAGCGTTTCGCCGCGCCGGCGCGGCTCGCTCTGACGGACGACGCGCGCCTCGCTCCGGTCGGCGGGGTGGGGATGTTGACCCTCGTGGTCTCCCCGAGCCAGCTCGGCCAGGCGCTCGCCACGGGATCGACCTGGGTGCGCCCGCCGCGCAGCGTGCAGATCCATCTCTCGGGCCGCGTGAGACCCTTCGTTTGCGCGCGCGACGTGGCGCTCGAGCTTCTACGTCGTGGCATCGACGAGGTCGTGCGGCGCATCGAGGCCGAGCACCACGCGCCTGTCGTGCTGGAGTTCGCGGGCCCGAGCGCGCGGCTGCTCTCCGTGGCCGAACGCGCGGTGCTTTGCGGCATCGCGCCGCAGGTGGGTGCTGCGGCCGCGCTCTTCGTGAGTGACGAGAAGACCGAGGTTTTTCTGCGGGATCAGCGCCGATCCAAGGCCCACCGCGCCCTCGTCCCCGATCCGGGCGCGCCTTGCGAGGAGGTCGTCTCGATCGATCTCAGCGCCGTCGATCCCTTGCTCATGGACGAGGCGGGCGTCGTGCGTCCCGTGCGTGATCTCGCGGGCAAACCCGTGGGTCAGGTCGTGCTCGGGGGCGACTCGGGGGTGACGTTGCGCGACATGCTCGCGGCGGCCCTCCTCCTCAAGTCGAAGCGTGTTCCCTCGCGTCTCGATCTGCTCGTGGCGCCGCCGTCGCGGCAGGTCCTCGAGGTCCTCGCGCAGTCGGGCGCGCTCGTGGATCTCGTGGCCACGGGCGCGCGCATCATCGAGCCCGATCGGCGCGTCGTGACCGGCGAGCTTTATCCGCCCCCGGCGGGGACGCTCTCGTTACGCACGGCGGAGCCTGCCCCGCGTGTGCCGGGCGTGCCTTCGTTCGTCGTGGCTTCGGCCGAGACCTTGGCCTATGCAGTGGCGACGGGGACCGTGGGGGATCCGCGATCGTTCAAGCGCCCCGTGCGCGTGACCGTGCCACGCGCGTTGCCCACGGACGACGTGCTCGTGTTGCGTGACAAGAAGGGCGAGGGCTCGGCCGCGGGCAAGTCGCCGGTGCTGCCGCCGCTCTCCTCGTGGAAGGGGCCCCTCGTGCTCGATCTGATCGAGGGGACGTCGCGCCCGGGATCCAACGGCAAACCCGCGGAGCCGGCTGCGCCTGGAAACACGACCGGGGGCGTGGGCGTCGTGCTCGTCCTGCGATCGCTCGACGAGGTCCGGGCCGTCGTGGAAAAGACGATCGATCTGCCCGCGCTCCGCGCCGTCGTCGCTCCATTTGTACCGAGCACCGCTGTCGCTGCGCTGGCGAGCGAGGGCATCGCGACGTTCGAGCTCCCGGCCGCGTCGCTCGAGGGTTTGAAGGGGCAAAAGAGCCTCTCCTTGCCCGAACCCGCGGCGTGGGGCGACAAGGTCGGCGCGGTCGTTGGAGAACAAACGATCGAGATGACCTGGCTCGCGCTCGGCGCCGAACGGACGTGGACCCACGCGGGCACGTCGCGTTCGCCCGGATCGTCCAAAGCATCGAAGGCTTGAAGGGGTAGGGGCTCCGCTCGAACGAGCGAGAGCCCCCGCGCTTCTCTTCAGGGCGACGGCAGCGCCTTGTCGAGCTTGATCGAGGCGAGCAGATCCCGCAGCCGCACGGACTGCTCGTTCACCTCGATCTCCAGGATCGTCAGGCGTTTCGTGATCTCGCCGAGACGGGCCGAGGCCTTGCCGAGCCGCTCCGTGAAGTCCTGACGCATCTTCTCGGTGTTCTGCCGCGAGACCGTGTCCCGCGGGTCGTCCTTGATCTTCTCGATGGCCTTGAGGTTCCGGCGGACCTGCTCGCTCTCGCGCTCGAGGTTCGCCTGCTCGGCCTGGAGCTTGGTCCGCTCGTCGAGCGCCGTGCGTAGCCGCCCGCGCGCGTCCCACGACTTCTTTAGGTCCGCCACGACGATCTTGTCGGCCCGCGGATCGTTCATGAACGCCTTCACGGCGTCGTCCGCGAGCTGCGAGAGCACGTCGACCTGACGCGTGAAGCTGCGCCGCTCCTCCACGTCGAGCACGTTCGTCCCGCGCTTCGGGGTCGTCTGCGGGACGAGCGCGCTGCCCGTGCCCACGTTGTCCTCCGTGCCCTTTGGCGGGTTTTCGAGCCGCGTTCCGGGCATCCGCCCGTGCTTGACGAGCGTCCGCGCGTCGAAGTCCGTGCCGTTCTTGATCGTGTACTTCGTGTGGTAGACCCAGTCGCGCTCGATGTAGATCTGCCCGGCCTCGATCTTCGCGAGACGCGCGCTGAGCTCGTCTTCCGAGCGGTCCGTGGTCACGCCGAGGCCACGCTCCAGGGCAAACGGCACGGTGGCGACGGCCCCGGGCGGCAGCGGCTCGACCATGCCTTGCCCGAGGAACGCGCCGTCGTCGAAGACCGCGATCGGCCCCTTCTCGAGCATGCCCTTCGTGTTGTTCGTGAACCGCGCGACGCGGAACGGATGAGCGAACGAGTCACGCACGCCGCCATCGGGCGCGAACAGGAAGATCGCCTCGCCGGGCACACGTTGCGCGAGCAGGAGCACCATCGTCGCGCTCTTGTTCGGGATGTCGACGGCGAACGGCAGATCGTACCGCGTCGTGCCGCCCTCCACCGCGACGGCCGCCAGCGCGCTCACGTTGCGCGGGTTCGAAGGCGTCACCGGGCGCGGCATCTCCCTCGGATACGGCGCGGGGGCCGCCGCGGCTCCGGACGGAACACCGCCGTAATTCGCCGCCATGCGCCCCTTCTTCGCGGACGCCGAACGCGTCGTGGACGAGCGCGGCGCCGCATAACCGCCGCCCATGGGCCCCCTGGAATCACCGTCTGCCTCCTCGTCCTTCGAGGACTCGGCCTCCGCGAGCAGATCGTCGAGGCTCTCGCCTCCCTCGGCCCGATCCATCGGCGGTTCCATGGACGGCGCGGGCGGCGGAGACGGCGCCATCGTGGGCAAGCTCGTCTCGCTGACGGGCACGGACGCGATCACCTCGCCTTGATCCGTCACCACCGGGCGCTGCGGCACGACGGGTTTGTCCAGGGTCGCCTGGAACGCGAGCGGCGCGCCCGCGACGAGCGAGAGGCGCACGCCCTTCCAGTCCTCGCCGGACTGGTTCTGCACGATGCCCCAGGCTTGCAAATCGGCCTTCGCATCACCACCGCCGCTGCCGGCCTTGGCGATCACGAGTCGATACGAAGGCCTCCAGACGGGCGTCTCCGCGACGTACCCGATCACGAGATCGTGCTCGTTGCCGTCGAGCGTGAGCCGCACCGTCTCGCGGTCGTCCTTCTTCTTCTTTTTCTTGGGCTTCGGCGGGGGCGCGATCGGCATGCCGTAGCGGGGCTCGGGGGCGGGCTCGGCAGAGGCGTCCTCGTCCTCCTCCTCGCCGTCCTCCCCGTTCTTGTCCTTGTCGATGTCGACCGGGAACGACGCGCTGCGCACGCTGCTGCCGCCCTGCTCCATCACGGCGAGCGTGGCGAGAAAATCGCCGATCCGCTCGGTCCGCACCTTGAACGCCACCTCGGGTTCGTCCACGTGCCCGGCGCGCTCGTAGTAGCCGACGCCGTTGCGGTAGATGACCACGCGCCGCAGCGCGAGCCCGCTCGTGACGTCCGGCCCTCGGGCGCAACCCGCGAGGGGGAGCACGGAGGACAGAAGGAGAAACCCACCCACAGAGCCCAATCGAAAGCCAGAAAAGCCGCTCATACGTTGCATCGAACGCGCGAGGATACGTCGCCTTACATCAAAATGTGCGGTTTTCGAGGCCGTCCGGCACGAACGGCGGTAGATAGCCGACGCCATGCCCTCTCGTCTGCGACGTACCGCGCTCCTGGCCCTCCTCGGGGCCTCCGCTGCCTGCACCCAGAACGGCGAATCCCAGCCTCCGAAGCCCGCGCCGACGCCCGCCGTGGAGATCACGAGCCCCCCCGCGCCCGTGGCCTCGTCCGCGCCCGCGACGAGCGCTGCACCGGCCGCCGAGGCTCCAAAGACTGCGGCTCCCGACGCGAAGGCCGCGGGGATTCCCAAGGACCTCAACGTCCTCGTGGTGACGGTCGACAGCCTGCGCGCCGACATGCCGTGGCTCGGCTACCCGCGCCCGATCGCCCCGGTGCTCAGCGCGTTTTCGAAGACCGCGGTCTCGTACGCGCGGTTCTACGCCGTCTCCTCGTACACCGCGATGAGCCTCGGCGGCTTCCTCTCGGGCCGGTATCCGAGCGAGCTCGAGCGCAGCGGCTACTTCTTCGGCAACTACCCCGACAGCGTCCTCATGTTCCCCGAGCTCCTGCAGAAGGCCGGCGTGCGCACCTCGACCGCGCACGCGCACTTCTACTTCGACCAGAAGGCCGGCTTCCGACAGGGCTTCGACGTCTACGAGATCATCCCGGGCCTCACGGTCGACAACACGACGGACAAGAACGTCACGAGCCCCCAGCACGTCGATCTCGCCAAGAAGATCCTCTCCGAGAAGGCGAACACGGGCGGCCGCTTCTTCGCCTGGTTCCACTTCCTCGACCCGCACGATCAGTACATGCCGCACGACGGCATCGGCCCGTACGGCAAGTCGACGCGCGATAAATACGACGCCGAGATCACCTTCACCGACCAGCACCTCGGCAAGCTCTTCGAGTTCGTCGACGCGCAGGAGTGGGGCAAACGCACGGCGATCATCATCTCGAGTGATCACGGCGACGCGTTCGGCGAGCACGGCATGTACCGCCACGGCTTCGAGCTCTGGGACGTGCTCACCCACGTGCCGCTTTTGATCCGCGCCCCGGGCATCACGCCGCGCCAGATCGACGAGCCACGCAGCGGGGTCGATCTCGCGCCCACGATCCTCGAGATGTTCGGTTTGCCCAAGGACCCGGCCATGCAGGGCACGAGCCTCGTGCCCGAGCTCTACGGCAAGGAAGCCGAAGCGCGCGACGTGATCATGGATCTGCCGCGCACGAGCGACAACGACCGCCGCCGCGCCTTCGTTCGTGGGGATTTCAAGCTCATCGCCGAGGGCGACGACGCCGGGTACCGCTTCTTCAACCTGAAGGAAGACCCCGCCGAGAAGGTGGACCTGAAGAAGAAAAACGAGGACGACTTCGAGCGGGTCAAGGCCGCGTACAAAGAGAAGAGCGGCGCCATCAAGGACGTTTGTCCGAAGATGCGCGAAAAACTCAAGGGCAAAAACAAGAAGAAGCCCTGCTGAACGAAGGGAGCGACGGAGCCGTGGACAAACTCGCGCGAGGCGCCTCCGGGCTGCGTCATCTCCGCTGGTCGAGGGAGATCTACGCGACGCTGGCCGCGCACGTGGAGCACAGCGGGCTCGATCCGGAGCCGAAGAAGGCGCTCCGCAAGGAGCTCGGTCGGCTCGACACGTGTATCCAGGAGCTCTCCAGCGCGGTGAAGGCGTACCGCGATTTCCTCGAACGCGAGCGCGTGCGGTACCGCGGCGCGATCCGCGCGGCGCGCCACGAGCCCTCCTCGATGAAACAAGCGTCCGTCGAGGAGCGGCTCCGGAGCGCGGAGGCCTTGATGGAACGCGAGGCGCGGCCCCGGCAACGTACGCTCAAAGCCGCGCTCGAGCTCAGCGTCGCGGAGCTACG
>JANMGF010000842.1:0-1891 GCA_031374535.1 Polyangium sp. (in: bacteria) | reverse complement strand
CCATCGACGCGGCCCGTCTCTTTTCGAGAGCCCTCCACAAGCTCAGCGAAAAGCTCGCCCCCATTCTGATTGCCTACGAACTCGAAGGCCGCTCGATGCCCGAAATCGCCCGCGCGCACAAAATCCCCCTCAAAACCGCCTACGCCCGCCTGCAACTGGCGCGGAACCGCCTGGCATTACGCGCCCGCGTCTAACCGCTTGCGCCTGCGCCTGCGCCTGCGCCTGCGCCTGCGCCTCCGCTTCCGCTTCCGCCTCCGCTTCCGCTCCCGCTCCCGCTTCCGCCTCCGCTCCCCTTCCGGGCAGCGAGGTCTATGCCTCCGTCGGCCCGACAATCGTTACGGCGCATCCCTGCACGACTCGAACGAATGCTTTTGCCCCGTATCGCAGAGAAAACGCTGGTCGATACAGCACCCGCTACAGGTGTCGCTCGCGTCGCGCCTGAAGCAGTCGTTGTGGCAATTCATGGATGGCACATGTCGGGCGCGGGAGCGGAGGCGCTCGCGGAGGCGGGAGCGGTCGCGGAGGCGGGATCGGGGGCGCTCGCGGAGGCGGGAGCGGTCGCGGAGGCGGGAGCGGAGGCGCTCGCGGAGGCGGGAGCGCTCGCGGAGGCGGGAGCGGGGGCGGGCGAGGCGTTCGAGGAGCCTCGATCACGCCGGAGCGATCCTCACGAGGCGCCTCGCTTGCCGTGTGCGCGAGGGATCGAGGGCTTCTTCGGACAGGGGCGAGGTCGAGCCGCCCTCGACAAGGGGCGTCGAGCGTTCGAGGAGCCTCGATCACGCCGAGCGGGCGCATCTTTGCCCCTTGACCTCGCCCGCCGACTCAAAGCATCATCCGCGCCATGCGCCTCCCGCCCGAGTCCGCTTCTTCCTGGACACACATCCCCTTCGCGGCCTTCACGTGGGCCTCCATCAAGGCGTGGAGCGAGTTCACGCAGCTCCCCGATTCGGATCGGGCGGCCCTCGCCGAGATGGCGACGTCCTTGCGCGCTGCGATCGAGTCGCTCGTGAAGGAGGCGCGCGAGACGCAGGACCAGCTCATCTTCGGCCGGCCGGAGGCGCAGGCGAAGCAGAACGCGTTCCTGACGTTGCTGAAGCGTGCCGCGGCGGAGGCGCTGGCGATCGTCACCGTGAAGATCGGGCAGGGGTCGAAGGATCACCCGCGTGTGCGGGAGTTTTTGCCCGATTTGCTCGGCGGGATCACGAGCAAGGGCATCGCCGAGAGGCCGGGCGCGGTAGAAGAGGCCGCGGCGCGGCTGGCCGCGACGAGCGACGGGTTCTCGGACAAGGCGGAGATCGTCGTGAAGCTCCAGCAGGCTGCCCTTGGAGCCAAGGCCGCCATCGACGCGAACGCGGGGTCGTGGACGGCGTGGCGCAAGGAGCGGTCGGAGGAGATTGTGTCGAAGGGGCGGCTCCGGCTCGAGCTGGAGAAGACGCACCGCTTGCTCGGCGCGCGGTTCCCCGGGCAGCGGGATTTCGTGGAGTCGTTTTTCCTGAGGGGAGCGAAGCCGAGCGAGGGAGTGGGGGAGGACGAGGAGGAAGCGCCCGCGGTGGAAGGCTGAACGCAGCGCGCCCCGAGCGGGCCTCTTGCCCGTCGAATCCTGGATTGATGTGCAGTGTTCGTCGTGGCAGCGTAGGCCCGGCAGGCGGCCCGCCCTGCCGGACAATGTTACCCAGGGTCCAGGTCTACGTGCTCAAGCCCCCGGTCCGCGCCAACCGAGGGGATGAATCGACATCGCCAGCAGCGAGAAAGTGTCACCCAAGATTCCGGTTGCACAAGAACCTCGCCCGCTTCGGCACCCCGTACGCGCCCGAGGACGACGTTACCGCGCCGCCGGCAGCATACCCCCGCGGGGGCCCCGCCCCCCCCCCCCCCCCCCCCCCCCCCCCCCCCC
>JANMGF010000801.1:0-6630 GCA_031374535.1 Polyangium sp. (in: bacteria) | reverse complement strand
CGCCGCGATCGTGAGGCTCGGCATCATCCACAGCGAGACGAAGGGGCCGAAGGGGACGACAGCGACGTCGTTCGTCAACCCGGCGATCGGCGCGCTTTACTCGATCCCGCTCAGCGATGCGTGGAAGCTCGGGCTCTTCGCGGCGACGACGATCCCCGTCGGACAGGGCGGCGGCAACACCCCCGACGTGCCGAAACGGACGGCGAATCTCGACGGGATTTACGCGCGCGCCTCGATGGACAACGCGCTTTTCCAGATCAACTACCTCACGCCGATCGTGGGCGCGGGCATCGGTTACGTCGCGGGCGGCCTCACGTTGCAGGCCGAGGTGACGTTGCTCCAGCTCATCCGCGTGCGTGGCGCCGCCGTCGACGCGGACGCGGCGCGGACGAACGTCACCGCGGGCTTGCATTTTGGCTGGTTCCCGATTCCCCAGATCTCGTTCGGCACGGAGCTCCGCTACCAGGTCTGGGCCTCGAACGGGGCGATCGAGAAGGGGCCGGATCCGACGCGGATCGACAACTGGACCTTCGGCTTCGGGCCGCGCGCGCACATCAAGCTGAAGGAGAAGATGTGGTTACGCCCCGCCGTCTCCCTGACGATGGGCCTCGATCTGCCGACGGGTTTCTCGGGCTCGGGGCTCGAGTACAAGATCGTGCAGCTCGACGTGCCGTTTTTCTTCTGAAGAACCCTCAGCCGAGCGCCGCGTGCAGCACCTCGCGCGCGATACCCAGCAAACGCTGGTAATGCTCGGGCACGGGGCGCAGGCCAGCCATGTAGATCACGAGGCCGCCGGGGCGCATCTCCAGGTGGCCCTGAAAACCCCAGCTCGCGAGCAGAGTGCGCAGGCGCCGGGGGAAGGCGGCGAGGGCCTCCGAAGGCGAGGCGGCGAAGGTCGTGACGTGTTCGTCCCAGAGTTTGTCCCCGAGCTCTACCTTCGGCGGCGGCGCGCTCTCGAGGTACGCGACGCGGGTGACGAGGTGCTCGCCGACACGCATGGCGGCGCGTCGCATGAGGTTCGGGTGCGTGGCGTAGGCGAAGAGGGTGCGCTCGAGGGGTTCGGTGTCGAGGTCGGTGGCGTACCAGGGCTCGACGAGCACGTAAGGGCCGTGGGGCGTGGGGCGCGTGATGGCGTGGAGGTACAGGCCCGGAGGCGAGATGTTGTCGTGCGGCTCCCACTGGCGGAACCAGCTCTCGCTGGGGAAGGGGTTCCACGCGAAGCCGTTCGCGTGCGCCCACGCGCCGATGCGTTCTGCGCCGAAAGATCGTTGGGGGCCGGACACGCGGTGAGAGCGTAATCCGGGAGGGCGGGGGAAGCAAAGGTCGGTGGACGGGGAGCGTGCAGCTTTCCGCGCGGAGGGGTATCCTCGTGGTCGAGGCGGGCATGACACGGATTGCGCCTCGGGCGGGCGATGCGGCTCCTCGGCGCGCGGCGCGAGCGGACGTAAATCGTCGCCCTTACGGCGCCCCTGTCCGTCCTGGACACGTGGCTGATGTGGGGCTCGTGGGGGGCTGGTCGAGTCACCATTCCCGCATGATATTGTTTTCTGTTCCAGGGCGGCCGGGACCGACGCGAGGCTCGAGGGCGAGCGCGTCGAATGGCCACTTTTTCCCCGCGGAGGCGCGCCGGCTCGTTCGTCCCGAACGAAGGCAAAATGCGCCTCGGCGGAGGGGGGCGGGGCTTTTATGAAGAGAGAAATCAAGGGGTTGTCGACGGTCGTGCTGACGCTCGCGCTCGGCGCGGGTTGCGGCGATGTGCAGGGGATCGATCCCGCGGAGGTGGAATCGATCGGGGAAAACGAGGAGGCGCTCTCCGATTGCTTCGTGGATGCCGGAAAGGAGCTCTTCATCACCGATCTTTCGGTCATTGGAGATCCTCGGGCCTCCGGGATGGGCAAGTGGTCGTTCGGACACGTGGTCCGTGAAATGGCGAAAGGGCACGACGAGCAGGCGTTCCTCAAGGGTTTCATCGAGTCGTGGCTCACCGATCAAGCCGTCGACGGGCTGACGATCAAGGCGCGGCAGCGGATGGAGACCCTGGTGCTCGGGCCCTGGCGGGCAAAAAGCGCGGACGGCAAGACGTACGATCTGGACAAGGCGCCGATGTCCTTGCTCGCCATCGTGTACCGGCTCGATCTCCGCAAGCAACAGAACCTCGGCGACGGCGTCGGCGAGGGGCGCATGCTGTACAACGTGCATGGGCCGGACGGGCGAGCGCTCCCGTTCACCCTGATCTTCGAGTACAGCCTGCCGTCGAACCGGGGCCAGACGTCGGAGGGCTGGGCGGGCGATTTCCACGCGCTCGGGGCGCTGCCGTTCGGGCCGGCCTACAACGACAAACTCGAGGCGCTGACGGAGCGATTCGTCAGCGCGAAGGCGGCCGCCGGTTTGCCGCCCGGGAGCGTGCTCAAGCAGCTGCGCTCGAACGAGATCGCGTTGACCTTCGGCGACGATGTGCCCCTGTGGGAGCTGCGTCAGTTCGAGATCCGGCCGGACGGAAGGCTCCTGCCCGCCAGCGTGGGTTTGACGCCGGATCTCAAGCACGACGGTACGTCGCTGCTCGTCGATTACGTGATGACGAACACGCGCAAGATCATGGAGGGGAGCCACGACGTGGGGGCCCGATTCAAGGGCGTGCCGTTCAACGGCGGATCGGCGCGGGTGCCGACGAATACCTTCACGTGGAACGTCCCCGGGGTGCCCGCGGAGGTCCGGAAGGCGTTCTCGCTCGGTACCTGCAATGGCTGCCACGCGGGGGAGACGAACACGAATTTCCTCCACGTCGCCCGGCGCCGCGGCGGTCCGGAGACGGTCCTGTCGGATTTCGTCCTCAATCAAGATATGCCCTTCCGTGTGAAGGAGCTGAAGACGCTCGTCTGCGATTGAGGCGGAAAAACGGAAAGGGCCGGGAGCGACGCCCCGGCCCCTTTTGTCGTCGGGTTACCGCCTCCGGCGTCGCGCGAAGGCGCCGGCGGCGGCGATCGTCGCGAGGCCGAGCCACGCGGGCGGAGGTTCGTTCGGGCCCGTCGCGTTGCACTGGCAGCCGCTGACGCCGCTGACGGCGCCATTGCCGTCGTCGCCGCCGACCCCGCCTTCGCCTCCCGCGCCATTCGTGCTGCCGCCCATGCCGGCGCTCTCCGTGCCGCCCGGACCCGCGGAGCCCACGCTTGGATCCACGCCGCCGGCTCCGCCCACGCCTCCGCCTCCTTCGCCAGCCCCGCCCGCGCCGGCCGAGGTGCTCGCGCCGCCGCCCTCACCGTTACACAAGGTGACGTGTGTCGGGCGTTTGTTGACGCAATCGGTAGGGGAAGCGCAATCGGGCTCGGGGAGGTCGGGGGGGCTCGTGCCCGCGCCGATGTCGCCGCGGTTCGGGTAGGCCGGCGCGACGGCCTCCCACTGGCCGTTCGGGTACTCCATGAAGCCGAGCACCTTTTCCTGATACGGCGCGCCGCCGCCCACGGCCGGAGTCCAGACGCCGCGGTTCGTGTCGTAGTTCGGGTTGTTCGGATTGTTCACGTAAGCCAAACCATTGTAGGCCCACGTGGCGGTGTACCAGTGCTCGACGATCTTGGGCTGGTTGTCGCCGACGCAGTTCGTCGCTTTCCATTTGGCCGCGAGGATGCGGGTGCCCGTGGCCAGGTTGTACGTGGGATCCGAGGCGACGCGGTCGCGGTCGAAATCGGGGCTCTCCCCGACGTGCATGCCGCTCGTGACCTGGCCGATTCCGTAGCCGCAATCGAACGAGATGATGGTGCGAGACGCGCCGCCGACCTGATCGGGAGGCAGGGTGGGGACGCAGAATTGCCGCCAGCCAGATTCGACCTTGGTGATGGATTTCAAGAGCTCACAAGGAAAACGCGCGGGGACGGCCTGGTAAGGCTCGGGTTTGCCGCAGCCCTGGCCGATGTCGGAGACGGCGGGGCCCTTGTCACCCCAGACGGAGGGGCCCTGGGAGACGAGGTCGAAGATCACGTTCCACTGGTCTGTGCTGGGGTTCGTCCCGGGCACGGCCTCGATGGCGCATTCGTGATCGTTCGAGGGGCTTCCGGCGGTGTACGAGGGGCAATAGGCCGCGGCGCTGCCGCTTCCGGCGAGGAGGGCGAGCGCAGCCGTGGCGGGGAGGGATCGTTTGGGGCTCAAAGGGCACCACCGTTCTCCGGGAAAAACCCGGCGATGGCGACGCGGCTGCCCCGGGGAGCGGGGAGAACGGCGGCGGCGCCGGTCTGGGTGTCGACCACGAAGGGCACGGCGAGCGTGCTCGGCTGGGTATGCAAGGCGGCAATCCAGCGGGAATCGGCGGTGGCGGCCGCGACGACGTCGACGCCGGGGCCGAGGGGGCCGGCGACGCGGGCCTCGGCGGCGAGGGTCGAAAGGCCGTGGCCCGGGGGATTGTAGAGGACGCCGCCGTTCGGCAGGACAGCCGGGGCGAGAGTCATGCTGGGGCTCGAAAAGAGCCGGCGCGCGCGGCCCGTCGCGATCTCGACCTCGTCGACGACCCAGGTGCGGCTGTCGGTCTCGTGGCGGCCCTGGAACACGAGTTTGTCGCCGCGGGCGTCGAGCGAAAAATCACGGGCGAAGGGCGGGAGGTTTTTCAAGACGGTACGCACGGCGCCGCTGTCGGGATCGACGGCGACGACATCGGCGCCGCCCGGGAGGACGCGGTAAAGAATGATTTCGCGGCCGGTGGCGCCTGCGAGGAAGAGGAGATGGCCGTCTTCGGCGTGGACCGTGCGGGTTTGTCCGGTGCCGAGATCGATTTCGTCGACGGTGAGAGGGTCGACACGCATACGGCCCTCGATCTCGGCGCCGGGGCGGCCGCGGGAGACGAAGACGCGGCCCGCGGCGGTGACGAGGGGGCGGCTCGCGTGGACGACACGATCGACGAGGGTCTCCGGGGGGGCGTGGGGCGCGACGCGGAAGAGGGAGGCATTGAAGGAGGCGTCACGCGTGGGCGTCGTGTCGGCCGTCGCGAGCACGAAAGCCTTGCCCGGGACGGTCGCGCCACGCACGACGGCGTCGGGGAGATGGGCGAACGTGGAGACGGGCGCGGGGTCGGCGCCTCCGCCGGCCTGGACGAGGTAAAGCGAGGTGTGCTCGGCTCCCGGGAACGTGGCGAGCAAAGCCACGCGAGGGCCACGGGCTTCAGGGGGCAAAGCGGCATGCGCATTCGACGCGCCGCCTGGGTCGGGGGAGGCGAGCGCGTGTGCGGCCAGGGCGATCGAGGCGCCGAGGCCGAGGAGGAGCTTTTGCGTCAACATGGAGGAATGGTAATGCCGGTCGGGGACCACGGAAAGTTCAGCGCGTGAAGTTTTTCTCGGCCGGCCCGGACGCGCGCTTCAAGGAGGGCCGACGGCCGCGCATCCGTCCTCGCTGGAGGGGCCGATGGATGCGCCCCCTGCGCGCCGGGAGAGCGCCTGGAATCGAGCGAAAAAGTGGGATTCGTACGCCTTGCGTCGAGGATCCTGCGCGAGGGGGACAGGCTCGATGCCGTGAATGCGGAAGGGGCAAGCAAAGAGGCGGGGAGGCGCGCCCTTCTGGAGTTCGAGTTTGACGGAGAGGCCCATCTCCGTCCACGGATGGCCGCTGTGCATCCGCATGAGCAGGTTTCCGAGGCTGTAGACGATGGGCCGGCCGGCGTGGAAGGCGACGCCTTGCACGACGTGCGGGTGGTGGCCGAGGAAAGCGTCGGCGCCCGCGTCGATCACGGCCTCGGCGAGGGCACGCGTGCCGGGGAGGGGATCCTCGCGGTACTCCTCGCCGCCGTGATAACTCACGACGACGGCGTGGATGTCGTTCCTTTCGTGGAGCTCACGCACGGCGCGGACGAGGGGTTCGCGATCGGCGCCGGCGACGAACGCGCGGGCCGGGTGTTTCGCGAGGCGCCCCTGATTCCAGATATCCGTGACGGCGAGGATGGCCAGGCGAAACCCGCGGCGCGTGACGATCGCCGGCTCGAAGGCTTTTTCAATCGTCGGGCCCGTGCCCGCGTGGAGGACCCCGGCGCGGTCGAGGTGGTCGAGGGTCTCGAGCAGGGCGGGTTTTCCGTAATCCCAGGCGTGGTTGTTCGCCGTGGAGACGACGTCGATCCCCGCGCGGGCAAGAGCGCCGGCCGAGGCCGGTGGGCCATTGAAGACGAGGTTGTTCTCGGGGGAGACGGTCTCGTTGCCTCGATCGCTGATCGGCCCTTCGAGGTTGACGAAACGCACGTCGGCCGCGCGGAGGAGGCCCTCCATGGGGGCAAAAAGAGCGCGATCCGGCTCGCGCAGGAGGATCTGGCCGACGAGGCGGCCAAAACTCACGTCGCCGGCGGCAAACAGGGTGAGCGACGCGGGGATTTCGGGGGCGGCTCGGAGGGCGGCGTCTACATCACCCGCGTCCACAAGCGGGATTTCGGGAGCCTGGGCAGACGGGGAAGGCGCGGGATTCGTGGGTTCGACGCGATCGGGATCACACGCGGCGGCGATCAGCGCGAATACGAGGGCGAGGGGAGCGGCTTTGCGGATCGAAGCCATGCGGAAGACGCTCTTCGCGTTTAGCAGACGCCGCGGCTTTGGCGAGTCGATCATCCCAGCAATCGAGCGAAGATGATGCCGAGCTCTGCGAGCACCACGAAAGCGGAGAGTTGCAAGA
>JANMGF010000796.1:0-1567 GCA_031374535.1 Polyangium sp. (in: bacteria) | reverse complement strand
AGCGTCGACGTCTCGGCTGGCGACGTGATCCCTGTCGAAAGCGCGCTTGCGCGCTTTCGGCCTCGGTCCAGGCCGTGCCTGGTCCGGGGTGGAGGGGGCGGACAGCCCCCTCCTGGGGTCCGGGGCAAAGCCCCGCGCATGCCTGTGGCAGCACCCTTTCAGGGCCGACCGGAGTCCTCCACTTTGGGTGGAGGAGCGCCCGTTTCGTAGCGCCGGTTCCGGTGCCGGATGTCCAGACCCGTGACCAGAAAAACCACGGTCTCGGCGATGTTCATCGCATGATCGCCGATTCGTTCGAGGTACTTCGCGATCGATTGGATCCGCGTCGCCCGGTAAATCGTCGTCGGGTCCGAGGTCATGAGCTCGAGCAGGCGCTTCCAGATCTCGCTGTACAACGCGTCGATGGCCTCGTCCCGCGTGAGCAGCTCGGTCGCGCGCTCGACGTCACGCTCGACCAGCGCGTCGAGCGCCTCGTGCACGACGAGCGTGGCTTCGTCCGCGAGGGCCACGAGGTCGAAGGACGGGCCGAGCGGGGGCTCTTCGTTCAGCTCGGCGACGCGATCGCAGATGTTCACGCCGAGGTCGCCGATACGCTCGAGGTCGGTGACGATCTTCAGGGCCTTCGTGACGAAACGTAGATCCGAGGCGACGGGCTGGCGCATGGCCAGGATACGCATGCAGAGGTCGTCGATCTCGCACTCGAGACGGTTGATGCGCCGGTCCATCCGCATGGTCTGCCGCGCGAGCTCGGAGTCCCGCGTGGCGAGGGCCTGCATCGCCTTGCCGATCATCTCCTCGACGAGGCTGCCCATGAGAAGCAGCCGATCGCGCAACGTGCGCAGCTCGTTCTCGTAGACGCGGCTGGTGTGCTGACCGTGGGTCATCGATCCTCGGGCGATCCTTTCCGCTCAACCGAACTTTCCGGTCACGTAATCCTCGGTCCGCTGCTCCCGCGGGTTCGTGAAGATGCGGTCCGTGCGGTCGAACTCTACCAGATCTCCCATGTAGATGAACGCGGTGTAATCGCTGACGCGCGCGGCTTGTTGCACGTTGTGGGTCACGATGACGACGGTGTAGGAGGCACGCAAGTCGTGGATGAGGTCCTCGATGCGGCTCGTGGCGATGGGGTCGAGGGCGCTCGCCGGCTCGTCGAGGAGGAGGACCTCGGGGGCGAGCGCGAGCGCGCGGGCGATACAAAGGCGCTGCTGCTGGCCGCGGGAGAGGCTGGTCGCGGGGAGGGCGAGGTCGTCTTTGACCTCGTCCCAGAGGGCTGCCTGGCGCAGCGAGCGCTCGACGAGCTCGTCGGGGCGAGGCGCACGAAGGCCGTTGAGGCGCAGGCCCGCGAGGACGTTGTCGCGCACCGACATGTCCGGGAAGGGGTTCGGCTTCTTGAAGACCATGCCGACGCGGCGGCGGATCGGCGCCGGGCTCGTGCCAGGGGCGTAGATGTCCACGCCGTCGAGCAAGACGCGCCCCGCGACGCGGTTTCCGCGGGTGACCTCGTGCATCCGGTTGAGGCAACGGAGCAGGGGGGATTTGCCGCAGCCGGAGGGGCCCATCAGCGCGG
>JANMGF010000791.1:0-2431 GCA_031374535.1 Polyangium sp. (in: bacteria) | reverse complement strand
GAACGGTCGTCGCCATGCGCGAGGCCGGATATACCGAGCAGGAAGCCGCCGACGTCCTCGCGGGGAATTTCGCGCGTGTCTTCGGCGTCACGATTCCCGAGGATGCTGCCGAATGAAGAGCCGTACGGCCATTGCGATGAGCGCCGCCTGCGCCCTCGCCACGATCTTCGCGACCGCCGAGGCGCCGGCCGCGGAGCCGAGGGCACCTTTTCCCGAGCACGCCGCGCTCGACGCCGTGGGCGGGAGCCCGGCGAAAGGTGCGTACGTGCTTTCGGCCCAGGGCGGCTGGGCCTTCTCCACGCTCCGGGCGCAGGTCGGTTTGTCCCCGCGATTCACGTTGCAGAGCGAGCTCGAATCGGTCCTCGGGCGCCGGTATCGCCCCATGCTTGGCCTCGGCGTGCGCCTCGTCGATACGAGACACTTGCGCATCACGGGCGAGGTGCTCGGCGGTTGGCTTTTTCAGCGGAGCGAGGAGTACCGGCGGGGTCCGAATGGCGAGCTCCGGTTCCGGCTGGCCATTCCGCTGCGTCGTTTCGTCCCGTATCTCGTGCTCGGGACGCGCCACGCTTTCCTGCCGGACCTTTTGACGATCGAGAGGGCCTCGGGCACCGAGTCGAGCTGGTCGGTGCGGCACGAATGGACCCCGTGGGCGACGCTGGGGCTCGGGTTCGCGATCTCGCGGGCGGTGGGGCTCGACCTCGGCATCAATTACGGCTGGGTCGGCGCGCCCGAGACGATCGCCCTGCCGGGCATTCACCTGGGCCTGCATTTCGGAGGGGATCGATGAGCCGCTTCGCGTTTGGTTTCGCCGCGGTGAGCGCATTCGCGCTTGCTGGATGCATCAACGGGGAGACGCGTCTTTACGAGATCGAGCTCGAAGGTGAGGTCGCGGTGATGGACGGCGCGCCGAGCGCGGGCGCCGTGCACCTCGAGCTCCACGTCGCGAAGACGTACGGCGAAGGGGATCTCGAGCACCCGCTCGGCACGTTCGACAGGCGCACGATCGCGGGGATCGGTCCCGTGCGTGAGACGCTGCTTTATCCGCTCGATGTGGGCGACGGCCTCGTCGTGTACGGGTGGCTCGACAGTGACAGAGACGGCATCCATTGCGCGCCGGGACAAACCGAGGAGCCGGCTGGGCTGGTGAAGGTCGCGGGGTTTCCAGCGCACGCGCTCTCGTTCACGTTGCTCCTCCGCCACCCGTGCGTCGGACCCGAGTCGCTTTATCCCTGACAAACACGCGGATGGTGTTCAAACCCCGTCCTTCATACACGTCGCGAGCTCCGACAGGAGTTTGTCCGTGGCCTCGAGCCCACTCGCATGGACTTCCGTATCGCGTGTCCTCCGCGAGAGGCGCATGTCGGGCGAGAGCTTGTACGGCGAGCCCTTCTGCTGCACGAGCTTCAACACCTTCGCCGGATCGAGCGGCGTGTCGTCGCGCAGGTGGAGCGTCACGCCCTTCTGGCTCGCCTCGCACGCGAGCGCGCGGAGCTTTCGTAGCTCGGTCTTGAGGCTCATCAGATGCACGAGCCGACGCGCCTCGATCGGCGGCGCGCCGAAACGATCCTCCATCTCGTTCGCGAGGTCCTGCACCTCGTCCGGGCCCGAGGCGCTGGCGAGCCGCTTGTAGAGGGAGAGCCGCACGCCGACGTCGGACACGTAGTCCTCCGGCAAGAGCGCGTCGGCGTCGAAGGCGAGCTCGGGGTCGACCTCGTGCACCACGGGTTCGCCCTGCAGCTCGTGCACGGCCTCGTCGAGCATCTGGCAGAAGAGCTCGAAGCCGACCTGCGCCACGTTGCCGCTCTGCTCGGCGCCGAGGATGTCGCCCGAGCCCCGCAGCTCGAGATCGAGCGAGGCGATCTGAAAACCGGAGCCGAGCTCGGTGTGGCGCTCGAGCGCCTCGATACGCGAGCGGGACTCGTCCGTCATGGCGTTCGCGGGCGGGACGACGAGGTAACAATACGCGCGCTCCTTCGAGCGGCCCACGCGCCCGCGGAGCTGGTAGAGCTGCGAGAGGCCAAACATGTCGGCGCGATCGACGATCATCGTGTTCGCGCGTGGAATATCGAGGCCACTCTCGATGATGGCCGTCGAGCAGAGGACGTCGTAACGACCCTCGACGAAATCGAGCATCGCCTGCTCGAGCGTGTGTTCACCCATCTGCCCGTGCGCGAGGGTGATGCGCGCGTTCGGGACGAGCTCCTGGAGCCGCGCGGCGCGTTCGTAGAGGCCCTCGACGCGGTTGTACACGTAAAACACCTGCCCGCCGCGGCCGATCTCGCGTTCGACGGCCTCGCGGAGGACGTTCTCGTCGTGGCGCGTGACGATCGTGCGGATCGCGCGGCGCAGGGCGGGCGGGGTGGTGATGATGGACATGTCGCGGAGCCCCGTGACGGCCATCTGGAGCGTGCGCGGGATCGGCGTGGCCGTG
>JANMGF010000749.1:0-5710 GCA_031374535.1 Polyangium sp. (in: bacteria) | reverse complement strand
ACGACTTCGAGCCGGGCAACGCGAGCCCCATCTTCGATGCGTACCTCGAGCTCACGCACCTCCGCGATCTCAGCGTACGCGTGGGCGGGACACACGCGCAGAAGGTGGACGGCGACGAGGCGCACGTGGTCGGGCTCGGCCTCACGGCGCACGTGGCGGGCACAGAAAGCACGACCATCGGCGGGAGCCAGAGCGTCGACGTGGGCAAACCCATTCACATGTCCGTGGACGGGGCAAATGCGGAATCGATGGCGGTGGAGATCGTCTCGGTGACGGCCAATCGCGTGGTCATGGCCGACGGGGGATACGAGGAGTCCGTCGGCGGCGCGTACGCGTTGCAATGCAACCAGTCGAACACGAAAACGACGGGGACCTTCACGCGGATCGTGGGCGGCTCGAAGCTCGTCTCGGCGGGGCTCTCGGTGACGGAGAGCGTGGCGGGGGCGCGGACGTACGTCTGCCGCGGGGCGCGGGTCGTCACTTGCGCCGGGGTGTATTCGGAATCGGTGAAGGGCGGGAAACGAAGCGCGGCGGGGGCGGTGAAAGAAAACGCCGCAGCGGATTGGGGGATGGCGGCGCCCACGGGCAAACTCGCGTCGGGGCAGGTGGAGCTAGAGGCGGGCGGGAAGTTCAGCATCGCGGCGCCGCGGATCACGATCGAGGTCTCGGGCGGGCTCACGGCGGGGGCTCTCGAGATCGCGGGCGGCGCGATCCGCGCGAAGAGCGGCACCACGTCGATCGAGGGAATGGTCAAGCGAGATCGGGGCGGGGAGGTGGGCGGATGAAGCGGGGCTCGGGGATCGAGCTCGGGGTGGAGGGCGCGTCCTTCCATTTCGCCGTCCTCTCGTGCACCGCAAACGAGCGCGTGGGGGCGCCGTTCGTCGTACGTGTACATGGCTGGATCTCCCGGAACGACGAGCCGCTTTCTGCCGTTTCGCTCGATCTGCTCGGACAACCTGCGTGGCTCGTCCTCTCGATGGGCGGGGCAGAGCGGCGCTTCGAGGGGATCGTCGATCGGGTCGAGGATCACGAGGGGCACAGCGTGATCGTCCTCGTGGCTCGGGTGGCGGAGGCGGACGACGGTCGCGCGTATCGGGTTTTCCCGGGGGCGAGCGCCGTCGAGGTCACGCAGCAGATCCTCGATGCGCATGGATTTCGGGTCGAGAACCACGCGCGGCGCGCGCCGCCCCGGCGGGCGCAATGGCTGCAATCGTTCGAGAGTGATCTCGCGTTCGTGACGCGGATCCTCGCGGAGGAGGGTTTGTCGTGGTATCCGATGACCGCCGAGCGTGATGTCGTGCGGATCGCGGACGAACCGGGGACGTTCGACGACCTGGGGCTGGTGTTGCGACACCACGAGGACGCGGGGCTCGAAGGAGGCCCTTCCCTCCTTGCTTTGCGCCTCGTGCGCCGGGGGGCGAGCGACGTTTCGCGCGTACGAGGCTACGATTTCGAGCGGCCGGAGCTCGATATCGAGGGCGAGAGCGGAGAAGGCGCGCTCTGTGGGTACGAGGTCTCGCGGGATGCGCGTTCGCCCGCGGAGGCGAGTGAGCTCGCGGCGATCCGGCTCGGCGAGAGGCGGGGCGAGGCCGCGGTGCTCGAAGGCGAGGCGACGACGATCGATGTCAGGGCCGGATCGATCGTGACCGTGGAGGAATCGCCGGCGGCCGGGCAAAATGGGCGGTTCCTGGTGCTTTCGGTGATTCATGAGGCGAGGCCAAACGCCGAGGGGAATGGCCTCCTCCATCAAGCGTTTTTCCGCGCCGTGCCGGCCTCGTCGGTGTATCGCCCGGCGCGCAGGCCCGCGGCGCCACGCGGGGGCATGGGTACGGCGCTCGTGACGGGTCCGTCCGGTCAGGAGATTGCGGTCGATACGTTTGGACGCGCTTCCCTGCTTCTCCGCTGGGATCGTACACACGCGACCGACGAAAAGGCTTCCGCCCCGGCGCGTGTCGTCGAGCCTGCCCTCACGGGATCGGCATTCCACCCGCGGATCGGCTGGGAGCAGGTCCTCGCCTTCTCGGACGACGCGTGCGAGGCCCCCCTCGTGCTCGGCCGCCTTTACAATGGCGCCGATCCGCCGCCCCTCGCCTTGCCCGCGCAGAAGGTGGAGACGCACCTCGGGACGAAAACCACGCCGGACGGCGAGCGGGGCCATTTCCTCCGCATCAGCGACGCCGCCGGGCAGGAGCAGCTCTCGATCCAGTCGTCCGGCGATTACGAGGAGATGTCGGAGAACGACAAAGTCTCGGTGGTCGCGGGCGACCTCAACCGCGTGGTGGGCGGCTCCCGGGAGCTCTTCATCAAGGGAAACCTCGTCACGGCGGTGGATGGAGCGTTTTCGCTCGCCGTCGGCGCCGAACGCGCGGTGACGACGGACGCCGATCACGCCGTGTGGGCGAGCGCGGAGAGCATTTCGGTGGGCGGCGCGCGCCTCTTTTCGGTCGGCGGCGATTACCTCACGAAGACGCCCCGGCTCGTGCGTATCGTGGGCGGAGCGAAGACCGAAGCGCCGCTCGAGCAGCAGAGCGTACACACGCAAGGCGCCTCCACGCTCGTCGTCGGGGGCTCGCTGAACACCTCCGCGGGGATCTCGGAGGCGATCGCGGTGGGTGGAGCGGCGGTGGTGAAGGTCAGCGGCCCGATGACGGTGACCTCGAACGGGTATGGGCTCGACGTGCTCGGCATGTATGCGGAGAGTTATGCGTCGCGGAGCGTGAAGGCGGGCGGCACCGTGGCCGAGTCGTTCGGGGTGCTCGAGCATGCCGTGAAAGGCAATGCGACGATCGCGGGGGCCGAGGTCGCGATCGAGGCGAAGGCGCGGCTCGTGATCTCGGCGGGTGGAATGACGATCAAGATGACCCCCGGCACGATCGAGATCCAGGGTGATTTCCAGGGCACGGTCGCGAGCGTCGAGGGAGGGATGTCCCGTTATGGCTGATGGAGAGCGCGAAAGGTCCGCCGCGCGAGCGCGGACACCCCAGGACAAAAGCGAGCGGCAAGGCAAGGCGGGGCCCAAGCTCGGCCCGGGTCTGCATCCCGGGCGCATCGAAATGGCCATTGCGTCCTTCGCGGAGGGCGAAGGGCCCGCCTATCGCGTCCGGCTCGCCTCGGGCCGGCGGATCACGGCGCGGCTCGACGGGGCCGTCGCGCCCGATTTCGCGGAGGAATGCCTGCGGGGCGGGCGCACGGTCGTGCTCGTGGAGGGTCCGGACGGGGCCCGGATCGCAGGTGCGCTCCAGGTCGCGAGCGCGATCGAAAAGGACACGCGTGGCACGCTCGCGCTCGAGGCGAAACACGTTCGTTTGCGGGCCGATCAATCGATCTTGATCGAGGTCCCCGGGAGCTCGCTCGCCTTCGAACCGAACGGCGTTTTGCGCCTCGAAGGGGACAAACTAGTCATCGATATGGCGGCCCTGGTCCGGATCTTCGCGGCCCGGGTGGAGCTCCCGTGACGGCCGTCTCCATCACGCTCCCCGGGGATCCGCCGCTGCGGGTCGTGCGCGTCGCAGGACAAACCCGGCTCGGCGAGATCGGGAGCTACGAGCTCGAATTCTCGGGCCCCCCCTCCCCCATCGTGCTCCCCTCGCAAATGCTGCGTGGGCCGTGCGTGGTCCGGATCGAAACCGAGGCGGGCGAGCGGCGCGTCGCGGGGATCGTGACGCGGTTTGTCCTCGTCGCCACGGACCACGGAAACGAACGAATCTACCGCGCGACCGTGCGCCCGCGCCTCGCCCTGCTCGAGCTGCGGCGTTTTCCACGTGTCGTCCAGGATCGCAGCGCGCCCGAGATTTTCGCGGATCTCGCGCGCACCGTGGGATACGAGCGGATCGAGGTCCGGCTCGCGGAATCGTATCCGCCCCTCGCCTGGTGTATTCAGTACGACGAGACGGACGCGACGTTCGTTCGCCGCCTCTGCGAGGAGCACGGGCTTTTTTTTCGATGCGAGGAGGAAGACGGGGCCGAGGTGCTGGTGATCGAGGACGAGTCGACGCGCGCCGGCGACGCCTATCCGGATCCAATTGCGATCGTCACGCGGACGACGCCGAGCGAGCCGCGCCCGTTCGTCACGCCCGTCGTCGCCGCGCGGCAACGTCGACCGGGCAAGGTGACCCTGCGGGATTACGATCCGGAGCGACCCGCGCTCCGGCTCGAAGGTGTCGCCGTGGCCGGGTCGCGTGTCGAACAGAGGACCGAGGTGTACGAGGCGCCGGGGGGTTTTCGTTCGGCCGAGGCGGGGGAACGGAATTCGCGCAGGCGGCTCGAATCTTTACGCGCAGACGCGTCGACGCTCGTGCTCCGGACAAACGCCCTCGCGCTCACGCCGGGCCACGCGGCCACGCTCGTCGATTCGGATCGGAACGTAGGGCGCGCGCGGGCCGCGGGCGCGTGGTTCGTCGTGGCAAGCTCGATCCAGTGGAGCGCCGAAACACCCGTGCTCGAAGCCACGGTGGAGGCCATTCCCAAGGACGTCCCTTTCCGATTGCCGCGCCTCACGCCGAAGCCACGCATCGACGGCGTGCAATCGGCGATCGTGACGGGCGAGTCAGGCCAGGAAATCGACCCCGACGCGCTCGGCCGCGTGCATCTGGCATTCCACTGGGACGTGCGTGGCCCGAAAGATCACCGAAATCGCGTGCCCGTACGCGTGGCGCAACCCGAGGCCCCGGCGGCGTTCGTGCTGCCGCGCGTGGGCTGGGAGGTCTTCGTCGCCTTCGAGGACGGCGATCCCGAGCGCCCGATCGTCCTCGGCCGCTCGTACAATGGTAAACAGCTTCCTCCGTTGCCCTTGCCCGCGAACAAAACCACGAGTGTGCTCGCGACCGATGGCTCGCCGGGCGCCGGTTCACGCACGTCGATTCAGTTCGACGACGCCGCAGGCCGGCAACACATGCTGGTTTCGGCGCCGTTTGGTCGCGACGATCGGGTGTATGGTGATGCGCGCACGGAGACCCGGAAAAACGAGAATGCCGAGGTCTCCGGGAGCGTGACTTCCTCCGTGGGCGCGGACGAGGCCGTGAGCGTGCATCTCGGCTGGGTCGCGTCGTACGGGTCGCGCACGGTGACGGTGGGCGCGACGCAGAGACAAACCGCGGGCGGGAGCTTCGTCACGCAGGTGAAAGGGGCGGAGACCGTCTCCGTCGGTGGCCTGCTCGCCGAGAAGGTGGGCAGCCCCGTGAAGGGGGCCGCGAATCTACTTTTTTCGACGGCGCTCGCGGGTGTGGGCTCACGCGGCACGGCGGGGGCCATCGTGGCGGCGGGGCTCGGCGTGGGTCGGGCCGCGATCGAGGGGTTCTCGGCGGGCGGGGAGAAGGGCGCGGCGAATGCGGCGGGAATGGGTTTGGCCGGGATGGCCGCTTCGATGGTGCCGGGCGGCGAGGCGATCCTCGCGAGCGTGACCGGCTCGTCGAAGCCCATGCCGTGGGATCATGGCCGTCCGCCCGAGGATTCCGCGGCAGCGGGCGGAGGCGCGGCGGGCGCGAGCGGGCCGAGCGGCAAGGGAGGACCGGGGCCGGGGCACCGGGCGACGCTCGTCGAGGGGCCTTATTCGGAAATGGTCGGCGGCGTGTATGCCGTGCTCACGCCAGGCTCGGTGTCGTGGGTGACGCTCGGGCCCTCGACGCTGATGGTGAATGGCAGCCACGCGACGGAGGCGGCGAAGGCTGGCATGAGCGTGGCCGGCGCCATGAACGAGTCGCTCGGGTCGCTC
>JANMGF010000716.1:0-7181 GCA_031374535.1 Polyangium sp. (in: bacteria) | reverse complement strand
GGGCAAGGAGGCCAGGGCGGCGCGGCCGGCGAAGGCGGCTCCGGGGGCCAGGGCGGCGCCGGTGGACAAGGGGGCGGGAGCAGCCCCGGCGTCGTGGTCGAGTGCCCAGGGGATGCGCTCGTTCCGCCCGCCGAGGGCACGTGTGCGGTGGTCAAGCAGGGGACGACCGGCACGATCCTGCGCGGCACCGTGCTCGGGCCCGACAAGACCTTCCACCGCGGCGAGGTCGCGCTCGACAAGACGGGTAGCATCGCCTGCGTCGATTGCGACTGCAGCGCCTCACCCGCCGCGGCCGATCCGATGATCATCGAGTGCGCGGACGGCGTGATCTCGCCGGGGCTCATCAACGCGCACGACCACATCGGCTTCGCCAACAACCCGCCCAAGACCCACGACGGCATCCGCTACACGCACCGTCATCAGTGGCGAAAAGGCGCGCCGGGGCTGCCCAAGATCTCGGTCAACGGCGGCGCGAGCGGCGACGTGGTGCGTTTCGCGGAGCTGCGCTTCGTGATGAGCGGCGCGACCTCGACGCTCGGCGCGGGCGGCCAGGCCGGGCTCTTGCGAAACCTCGACGTGCAGGGCCGATCCGAGGGCCTGCCGACCCCGCCCGCGGACTCGGACACGTTCCCGCTCGGCGACGGCGGCAGCGGCATCATGCTCCAGATGGGCTGCAACTACCCCTCGCCCACGCTCACCACGCAGATCGCGGACATCGAGGCATACGTGCCCCACATCAGCGAGGGCATCGACCTGGCCGCGCGGAACGAGATCGTCTGCCAGATCTCGGGCCCGACGGACATCGTGCAGCCGCAGACGGCCATCGTGCACGCGATCGGGTTCCTCGCCGAGGACTTCGGCGAGATGCGCAAGGACTTCAGCACCGTCGTGTGGTCGCCGCGCTCGAACGTCGATCTCTACGGCAACACCGCGAGCGTGACCCTGCTCGATACGCTCGGCGTGCCGATCGCGCTCGGGACCGACTGGGTGGCCTCGGGCTCGATGAACCTCCTGCGCGAGCTGCGTTGCGCCGACGAGCTCAACACGCTCCATTACAACAGCCACTTCACCGACGAGGAGCTCTGGCGCATGGTCACCACGAACGCGGCGCTCGCGGCGGGCGCGGGCGCGATCGTGGGCATGCTCAAGCCTGGCTACGCCGCCGACGTCACGATCTTCGACGGCAAGGATCGCAAGGATCATCGGGCCGTGATCGGCGCCGGTGTCGAGGACGTCGTGCTCGTCATGCGTGGCGGCAAGGTGCTCTACGGCGACGACGCGCTCATCGCCGATCCGGGCGTCGGAGGCGCCGACTGCGAGGCGTTGCCCGTGTGCGGGAGGGCCAAGCGCGCGTGCGTGGCCAAGGACCTGAACGGCGTCTCGCTGAACCAGATCCGCACGGCCGGCGAGGCGTTTTACCCGCTCTTCTTCTGCAACGACAAGACCCCCGACCTCGAGCCGAGCTGCGCGCCGTGGCGCACCGAGTACCAGAACGGCATCACGCTCGAGGACGAGGACGGCGACGGGATCGCGAACGACGTCGACAACTGCCCCAAGGTCTTCAATCCGATCCGGCCTCTCGACGGCGCGAGCCAAGCCGACATCGACGGCGACAAGGCCGGCGACGTCTGCGACGCCTGTCCCTTCGACGCGACGGACGCTTGCACGCCGCTCGACGCGAACGACGTCGACGCCGACGGCGTGCCGAACGGCACCGACAACTGCCCCGAGACGGCGAACGCGGACCAGGCCGACATGGAGCAGGACGGCCACGGCGACGCCTGCGATGCGTGCCCCGAGCCGAACTTCGGCACCTCGCTCTGCCCGCCCAAGCCCACGGCGATCGAGGTCATCCGCAACCCGGCGAACCCCGCGCATCCCGCGGTGAACTCGACCGTCGCGATCGAGGGCGCCTACGTCACGGCCCTCCGCCCGAACACGGGCAGCAGCCGCGGCTTCTACGTGCAGGACACCTCGCTCCTGCCCTACAGCGGCATCTTCGTCTTCACGGGCAGCACGGCGCCCCAGGTCCAGGTCGGCAACCGCGTCAGCATCACGGGCAAGTACGAGGAGTACTTCGGCCTCGCGGAGATCACGACCGCGATCGTGACCGTCGACGACGCGGGTACGACGCTTCCGTTCGGCGCGATCGACATCACGGAGCCCGCCACCATCGCGACGAACGGCATGTTCGCGGAGCAGTACGAATCGATGCTCGTGCGTGTGCTCAACGTCGCGATCACGGCCGTCAACGCCGACGCGCCGAGCGACTACGACGAGTTCACCGTCACCGGCGGGCTACGCGTCGACGATCAGATCACCGACGCGGTGCAGAACATGGGCCTGAACAACACGTGCGGCGTGGGATCGATGTTCACCTCGATCACCGCGATCCACGGCTACTCGTTCAGCAACTTCAAGCTCATGCCGCGGAGCAAGAGCGACATCCTCTTCGTCGAATGTGATCCGTTCGTCCCCTGAACGATCACCTCGAGGGGGGATGCTCGACGGCATCCCCCTTCGATATCTATCCCCTCGAGATCAAAGATTCGTCGCGATGGCAGCGCCCACGAGGCCCGTCCCGCCGATCGCCACGGGCGCCGTGAACATGCCGTTCTGCAGGCGCATGTGTTGCGCTTTCCCCGTCATGTCGACGTAGACGAGCTCGGCCTCCGCGTCGCCCGCGCCGCGCGCGAGTGCGGGCTTCGACTTGGCCATGACGCCGAGATCGACGCTCGCCGTCCACGTGGTCCCGTTGAAACGCGACCAGCGCAGAGCACTCGTCGCGACTTCCCGGTAGGCGAGGAGCACCTCGCCCGAAGGCAAGGCGAGCAGCGCGGAGTCGATGGACTTGGCGCCCGTGATCTCCGTCGACATGCTCCACATGCCGCCCTTGCGCGCGAGGAAAAAGAGCTGTTTGTCCATGTCGCGCGGGTACACGACGACGAGCTCGGGGCCCTGCGCGGACGAAGGCGCGGCGATCGCGGGCACGCTGTCGTCGACCGGGAAACCCACGACGTGTTGCGTCGCGGCTTGCCACACGCCCCCTGCGCGGATTTGCGTGTAGAGATCCGGTCCGCCGAACCCGTCGTTCGTGATCACTGGATCCATGCCGAGCACGGTGATCGCCGCGCCTGCGTTGCCCACGCTGTAGAGGTCGGCGCCGACCTTGACCTCCTCGTTCGCCGGGGAGAACCCGCCAGCGCCGGGGTACGCGGCGTACCAGTAGCGGAAGTTGTTCACGTCCTGGTAGACGACGTGGATCGCGGCGCTCGAAGCTGCGACGGAAGGCGCCGACCGCGTGGTCATGTTCGGCCCCACGTTTGCGAGCGGCGCGAAGCCACCCGCCTCGGTCCAGGGCGCGGCGCGAAGCCTGTCCTTCATCGCATTTTCGCTGCTGCGGAGGAGCGCGACGCCCATCTTCTGGCCGGGGATGATCGCGAAGGCCGGGGGATCGTCGCTCTTCTCGTCGACGACGGCCTCCATCGTCCAGTTGTCCTTCGACTGGAACCTCTTCGTGATGCCGCCCTGCATGCCCGTCGCGAACATCACGAGCGTCGGACATGCGGGACAACCAGGAGCGTCGCAGCTCCCCGGCAATCCGGGCTCCACGGGACAGCCGACGCTGCCTCCGCTTCCGCCGGAGCCTCCACTTCCGCTCGAGCTCGACGCACCGCCCGCGCCGCCGATCCCGCCGGAGCCGCCGCTTCCGCCGCCGCTCCCGCCGACGCCGCCGCTCCCGCCGGAGCCGCCGCTGCTACTGCTCGACGACGTGGCCATGCCGCCGCTGCCGCCCATGCCGCTGCTGCTCGACGACGAGCCCCCGCCCGTGCCGACCTGCGCGTCGTCGATCGGGCAGCCGCCGAGCGCCACGCCGAAGAGCGCGAGCGTGATCCCTTGGTAGTGCCGCTTCACCATCGTCAGAACGCTCCCTGGAGCACGAGCCCGCCGTCGTTGCGCCCGACGTACGGCACGACGACCATGCTGTTCGACTGCGGTTTCTTCGGCGACCCCCCGCGCACGATGCCGATCACCGCCGCGCCGATCCCCACCGCGCCCGCCGCCGTGAGGCCCACGAAGAGGTAGAAGCTGCGGTTCTTGCGCGTGTTGTCGTCGTCGGGCCGGTACGGCTTGCCCGGATCACAGACGGGCGGCTCGCCGGGGCAGTTGTCGCGGATCGTCTGCTCCGCGTCCATCTGGTCCACGCGGAAATAAACCCCCGCGCCCACCGCCGCGAGCCCGAGCCCACCCGCGACGAACGCCCACGCAGGCACCCCGCCCGAGGGCACGGGCTTCACGGGTTTGTCCGGGGGAGGAGGCGGCTTCGTCGTATCGACGGGGGACGCCGGCACGAGCGAAAGCTCCACGGTCGCCTTCTCACCCTCCGCGAGCTCCACCTGGCGTTCTGCTTTCTGGTGGCCTGGCGCGCTCGCCTCGAACGTGTGTTTGCCTGGATCGAGCGGGATCACCTCGCCGAGCGCCGCGTTCGGTAGGCGGGTCCCGTCGCGTTTGATCTCGAGGCCCTCGGGCCGCGTCTGCACGACGAGCTCCACGCGCGCGAGGCGCGGCTCGATCGACGTGACCCCGTCCTTCGCCACCTGCTCGAGCGCCTTCTTGCGCTCCTCGCCGAGCGTGTCCTGGTTCAGCTGCAACGCGCGGCGGTAGTCGACGAGCGCCTGCGCCAGCTTGCCCTCGTGCTCGTGGCACTTCGCGATGTTGATGAGCGTGCTCGCGGCGGGGTTCAGCTCCATGCTCGCCGAGAACTTCGCGCAGCCCTCGGCCCAGTTGCCGTCGGCCACGAGCTTGCGACCGCTCAGGTAGAGGGCCTCGGCCGCCGCGGGATCACGCGGTTTGTCCTGACCGAGGACGCTTGCAGGGCAAACGGTTACGAGCACGAGCGAGGAGACGACGAGCGCTCGACGGAGCGGCGTCGGGATCGAACGTTCAATATTCATCGAGAGGATTTTTCCCCTTGGGGGTCTTCTTCGAGGTGCCGGTGCCCCCGAACGGCAGCTTGCCCGACGACGAGCCCGAAGGAGCCGTGGGTTTGTCCCAGGGCAGAGGCCCGGCAGACGGCAAGGCCGAGGCCGAGGTGAGTGGCTCCGCGGTGAGCCCCGGCGACGCGGACGAAGCAGACGACGCGGCATCCGGCGACGGGAACGCGGGCGCGTCGGCGGTCGAAAGCGCGGCGGGGAGGACGGCCGCGGGCGCGGGCGCGGAAGCGGTCGGCACGGACGTCGGCGTGGGCGAGCTCGTGGGTGACGTCGCGAAAGGCGCGGCTTTGGGCCAGAAAACGAGCGCTCCGCCCACGGCCGCGACGCCGGCCGCGAGCAGCAGCACCGCGAGGACGGGCGAGACCGACGAGCGCCGCTTGCCCGGTGTCTCCGCGGAGCTCGTCAACGAGTGCGCGCTCGTTCGGGTGAACGCGGACGTGGAAGGCTCGGCGTTCGCGTCCGACGGCGGCGGCGAGGAAGGCACGTGCGCCGGCGACGGGCCCTTCTCCATCGCGGCGACGTGCGCGGAGACGGGCGTCCCGGGCGCGGTGAGCATCGCGTCGGACGGCGGCGGGATGGAGAGCGGCACTTCGCGCACCGACTCGAGCACGATCGACGGCAGCACCCCACGCGCGACGGGCACGATCGTGGTCGCGGGCGTCTTCAACGTGAAGGCCTCGGCGAGCCCCTCGATCTGGGCCGCGGCGCCGTCGAAACGGTCGCTCGGCGAGAGCGCCGTGGCCTTGGAGAACCACGTGTCGAACGCGGGCGGCAAGCTCACGCCGAGCTCCCTCGCGCGTTCGCTCGCCGGCGTCTGCGCGCCGCGCGCCACCAGCATCAAGTAGGGGTAGAGCCCCTGGGCCGACTTGCGCTCGCGTGCCCAGTACGGTTTGCCCACGAGCATCGTGAACGCGATGTGGGCGAGCGAGTACCTGTCGACGTGTGGCCCGATCGGATCACCGGCGATCTGCTCGGGCGCCATGTAGAGAGGCGAACCAACGCTCTTCGTCGTGTTCGAGTTCGCCGTGCCGTCGTGCACGATTTTCGCCACCCCGAAATCCAGGATCTTGAGGCGCGGCGAGCCATCGTCCCTGCGCGTCAGATACAGGTTTTCGGGCTTCAGATCCCGATGGACGATGCCTGCGGCGTGCGTGCGATCGAGCGCGAGCGCGGCCTGGTGCAGGAGCGTGATGACCTCATCGGGGGGCAACCGTCGGCGCGCCTTCAACAGGGCGCCGAGCTCCTCTCCCTTGAGCAGCTCCATCACGATGAACGGCATCCCCGTCGCTTCGTCGACCCCGGCGTCGAGGGTCTCGACGATGTGCTCGCTCTCGATCCCGGCGGCGACCTTGGCTTCGAGCTCGAAGCGTTGCCGCATCTCGGGGTCGCTCACGAGGCTCGGCAGCATCACCTTCAACGCGCGACGTCGCTCGGTGTTCTTCTGCAACACCTCGTAAACCGCGCCCATGCCGCCCGCTTTGATGCAACGGACGACCTCGTACGCCCCATGGAATAGGGCGCCTGTCGCCAAAGCGGCGATGTCGGCGTTGCGATCCCGGCTCACCTCGGCAGCCATGGCTCTTCGAGGGTAGCAAAACCCATCTCCGTTGGGCTCATTTCCGGCGCCGAAGCAGAATCGAGCCTCATTAGCGCGCCGCGGCAATTTTCCGTGGAGCACCCGTGGTCGTAACTCCAAACACATCTCCTGACCGGGCGGATCGGGCATAGGCAGGCCCGAGGACCGCCGCTATCGTCGCCGCATGTCGCGCGCGCGGCCGCTCATGGACCTCCGGACGATGTTTGATCTCGGGCGCTGGCTGGGTCCCTGGACGGACGGCCAGGCGGCGCCGCTCGACGTGGAGCGGAAGGAGGTCTCGATCGAAGGCCGTCGTACCGAGGACCAACCTTTTTCAGCCTTCCTCTACCGGTCGCGTGATCGGGCGCCCGTGGGCTCGCTCCTGCTCGTCCCGGGTCTCCATTCCCTCGGCCCGCTCGATCCGCGTATGGACCGTTTCGCACGGATCCTCGCGACTGCGGGCCTCTACGTGCTCGCGCCCCGCCTCCCCGACTTTGCGTCGCTGGTGCTCGGCGAGGGCGTATTTGGTGACCTTTCGCGCGCGTTTTCGACCTTGCTCGCCCTCCCCGGCCGTCCGTCCGGCCGCCCTGGGGTCTTCAGCATTTCGTTCG
>JANMGF010000681.1:0-16912 GCA_031374535.1 Polyangium sp. (in: bacteria) | reverse complement strand
GGAGCATCTTGAGGAATGCAATCACCCAGACCATGACCGCCGCGGCGACGAGCAGCCATACGACGACGAACACGGGCCCGGACGCGTGCAGGATGAGCGAGACCGGATCCAGCCGGATCGGCGCCGCGATGGGTTCGAGGGGCGTATCGATCATGGTCCTTTTTCCTCAATCGGCGAGATAAACGTCGACCTTGCGATCCTGGGCCCAGCCGTCCTCGTCGATCCCGGTCGCCTCGATCTCGCCGTGGGACGACGTCGCCACCCGTGACTTTTCGAGCCCCTTCTTTCCCAGGAACTCCGCCACGTTGCCCGCGCGCTTCTGGCCGAGGCCGAAATTGTATTCGGTTTCCCCGCGCGGATCCGCGTGCCCGACGAGCTTCATCCCCTTGCCGGCGAGCGGACCCGTCGTGAAGCAGCGGGCGAGCGACTCCAGCGCTTTCGCCGAGTCCGGCTCGAGATCCGACGAGTCGAACGCGAAACGCGCCCGCGGAATGTCGCCGCACGCCTTCACGATGCGGTCCTCGATGTGGATCGACCCCGCGGTGGGCGAAGTCTTGTCTTTCCTCACGGGCGCGGCGGCCTGCGGGGCCTCGGCCTGCGCTCCCGTGGTTTTTTGCGGGGCGACCGCGGCGGCCGTGCTTGGCGCGGCGACGGGATCCGAACCACAACCGACCAAAAGCGCGGCGATCGTGGTGCCCACGAAGGTGATGACCTGGAGACGCGACATGATTCCTCCCAGCGGGACGCCCCCCGGCGCCCATCGACATCGCGCTTACCACGTCGCGCTGGTTGGGGCACAAATTTGGCGAAAGCGCGAACCTTGAGATAGAGGCCATGATCGCAGTCCTCTTGACGTGAGGCGCGCAAACGACCTACGACTGCCGGGCTTCCCCGGAGGACCCAGACCATGCCGATTCCCAAGAACCTCGAAGGCCGCCTCACGCTCCCCGTGATCGGCGCGCCCATGTTCATCGTCTCCGGCCCCGAGCTCGTCATTGCCCAGTGCAAGGCCGGCGTCGTCGGGTCCTTCCCGGCGCTCAATGCGCGCCCGAAGGAGCTCCTCGCCGAGTGGATCGTGCGTATCAAGGCCGAGCTCGAGGCCCATCGCGCGCAAAACCCCGAGGCTCGTATCGCACCGTTCGCCGTCAATCAGATCGCCCATCGCTCGAACGACCGGCTCGAACACGACGTCGAGGTCTGCGTCCGGCACGAGGTGCCCATCATCATCACGAGCCTGCGCGCGCCCACCGAGGTCGTGCGGGCCGTACACAGTTATGGCGGTATCGTCCTCCACGACGTGATCAATGTTCGGCACGCGGAAAAAGCGCTCGAGGAGGGCGTGGATGGCCTGATCCTCGTCTGCGCGGGCGCCGGCGGCCATGCCGGGACGCTCTCGCCGTTCGCGCTCCTCGCCGAGGTGCGACGATTCTACCAGGGAACGCTTTGCCTCGCGGGCGCGCTCAGCACCGGCCGGGACGTCCTCGCCGCGCAATCGATGGGGGCCGACCTCGCTTATGTCGGCACGCGTTTCATTGCCACCGAGGAGGCGAACGCGTCGTCCGGGTACAAGCAAATGCTGATCGACAGCGCGGCGAAGGACATCGTTTATTCGTCCCTCTTCACCGGCGTCCACGGCAATTACCTGAAAGGCGCCGTCGCCGCCTCCGGCCTCGACCCGGACAACCTGCCCGCGGCCGACAAATCAGCGATGAACTTCGGCTCCGGCGGCAATTCCGCGGCGAAGGCGTGGCGTGATATCTGGAGCGCGGGACAAGGCGTCGGCAGCATCACGGACGCGCCCAACGTGTCCACGCTAATCCGCCGCATGCGGGACGAGTACCAGGCCGCCCACGAGGCCCTCGCCGACAAATCCGGAGCTTTCCGCGGATAGTTCGTCTGGTCAAACCGTCAACCGACGGGAATCCCCGCCACCGCGCGCTCCTCCCTGGCGAGGCCCTCGCGCGGAATCCCGAGCCGCTCGCGCAGCTCACCCAGCGTGAGATCCAGCCAATCGTCGACCTTCCCGCCCTGCCGGTAGAGCGCCTTCGCCGTCGACGCGTCCCGATATGCCTGGATCAAACGCCGCGGCGCGATCGCGAATCCCAGCATCGCGGCCCCCGCATTGAGCCCATACACGACCCACGTCTCGCAGCCGCCCATGAGCTCCCACAACCCGACCTCGCCTTCGCCGATGAAATCGGTGCCATACCCGGTCGCGACGTGGTGCAGGTCGTGCAGCGCGACGGCCCATCGACGCGGGGGCGGGTTCGGGAGCGTCACCCTGAACCGGCCGCCGAGGATCGCGAGCCAGAACGTCTCCGCCGTATATTCGTCCGTCGTGAAGCCATTCTCGGCGAGATAAACCTCCCGCGCGGCGCGCACCGTGAGCGCGGGAGGAAGCGGACGTAAACGCGAATACGAGGTGGACGGGGCGACGTCGTGCAGCGCGTCGAATGAGGTGGTGGTCATCACGAGCCTCCTGGCCGGCCACGCCGGCCTTGTGATCACGATACCAGGAAAAGCCGCGCGGACGTGCAAAATCGCTGCGAATCGAAGGCCAGGAGGCCCACGCCGCTCCGGGGCGCGCCCCGGGTCACCAGCGTGCACCGGAACGCCGTGAAAAAACCCGCGGAGATCGGGGCCGAGACCTCGAGCGAGGCGCCCGGGCCGAACGATTCGAGCAGGTTCCGGCACGAGAGCCGTTTCCCCGGATCGATCTCGATACGCGGCTCGTCGTCCGCGAAGAGCGCTCGCAGTCCCGCGAGATCACGCTCGCTCACCGCGCGACCGAGCTCCCGCACCGCCTCGTGCCCGCGCTCGAAGATCCCCCGCCAGAGCCCCTCGAGGTACGTCGAGACATTGGCAAACCCCTGGATCCGTAGCATTCGTGTGGTCAGCGCCGTCATCGCGACGAGGGTCCTCGGGCCGCCCTTCATCGCGTCCCCGGTCACGCCACGCAATTCCCAGAAAGCCCGCATTCGCTTCACGCGCAGGGCGCCGTCGACCTCCCCGAGCTCGTAGATCAAATACGCCGGCAGCTCGACCTTCGCGCCGTTCGGCGTGCGTGTCGCGATGTTGACGTCCCGCACCACCGTCAGGCCCTGCACGACGTCCGCGAGCACCTCGAAGCGTATCTCGTTCGGGGCGATGTAGACGTCGTAAAACCGCCCGAGCTCGTCATCGCCGTCCCGTTCGTCCGCGCCCTTCCGCGCGGGCGGGCCGCCGACGGGATCCTCGACGACCGCGCCGTCTGCGAAGAGCCCGACCCAGCCTGCCTTGTCGTGCGCCGCGACGCGGTCGGGTGAGCGCTTCACGACCGCGAGGACCTCGTCTCGGCTCCATTCCATGCGTTCGCCTATATCACGAACGGACGCGGCAGGGAGCCCTCGCGAGGCAGCGGGCACGCTCTTCCGACCGCCTTGCCATGTGGGACTCGCGTGACGCGTGGGACGGCCCTATGCGTCTCTCGGGGAGGGAAGCGGAACATGATGAAAGACGGCGGCAATGGTCACGCGGCGATGCGAAAGCTGAGGCGGCTCGTGAAGGGCATCCGCGTGGCGATGATGACCACGACCACCGAGGACGGCACCCTGCACAGCCGCCCGATGGCCACGAGTGAGGCCCTGGACGACGACGGCGCGCTCTGGTTTTTCACGTCCTGCGAGACCGAGAAGGTGCGCGAGATCAACGCCGATCATCACGTCAACATCGCGTTTGCGGATCCGAACGACGATCGGTACGTCTCCATCACGGGCATGGCGGAGGTCGTCCGTGACCGCGAAATGATGCATAAACTCTGGAGCCCGATGTTACGTATCTGGTTCCCGCGGGGGCTCGACGAGCCCGACATTGCCCTGCTCCGCGTCGAGGTCGAGAGGGCGGAGTACTGGGATCCCTCGGCGGGCTTGCTCTCCGCAATCGTCAGCCGCGTGCGTTCGGCCGTGACCGGCGCCCCTGGGTTCCCGGCGAAACACGGCTGGATCGACCTCCGGCAGGAGCAGGAGCAAAAGGCCGCCTGAGGATGGACGCGGAGAGCCCGTCAGGAGACGAGCCGGATCCCGACGGGCAAACCCTCTCCGTAAAACGCCGCCCGGTCCGCCTCTTCCACGGCGACGACCTCACGCACGGCCCGCACCCATTCTTCACGCGCGCCCGAAGCGACGAGCCTCCGCTCGACGTCGCGCCGCACCCGCTCCGAGACGTCGCGCGCGCGGTCGCCCGTCCTTCGTGCCATTTCCATCGCCGCCCGCGGCGCCGTGGGCATCTCGGGCCATTTTTCGCGCAGGAGATGGTCGAGCCAGCGCTCCGCGACATTCGGCCCGACGACGTGATGCGCGCTCGCATACGCGGGCACGCGCGCGCCGATGCGCCCGATCGCTGCCCAGATACGCGGATCTCGATCGGTCCACGTTCGTTCGAGGAGATACCCGCCAAGCTCGCTCCTCCGCGCGGGAGGCACGCATTCGAGGGACGAGGCGAGGTCCACGACGTCCGCGTCGGGCTCGGCACGAATGCCCTTCGGCTTCTTCAATCGTTTTTCGGCCGGCGCGAGGAAAGGGTCCACGATCTCGCGGATCGCGAGCTGCGCCGTCTCTTCGAGCCCACCCGCGATGCGCCGCCACGCGATCCAGAAATGTTGCCACGTGCGCGCCTCCTGCGGGAACACGACACGCTCGCGGAACAGGGAAAACAGGTTTGCCGCGCGTTCCTCGTCGAGCGGATGGCCGAATCCCGGGCGCAAGGTATACCCCGCGAGTTGCCAGAAGACGCGCTCGTGATCCGCCGTGCGCCGCCGCCCTTTGTGCCCTGGCCAGAGCACGTCGAAGAGCGCGCGGTTCGTCTCCGCCGTCCACGTGGGCCGCTCGCCGAGGATCCGCTCGAGCTCGCGCACGAGATCCTTCACCTCGCGCGGCGTGACGTCCGCCCGCCCCTTGCCGTACACCCGCTCGATCGCCTCGCGCGCGTCGTCAAAACGTTTGCCCCGCAAAACCCCGGGGATCGAACCCGGCCGGACCGATTTGCCGTGCGCCGCGCCCTCGGGCGCCGAGGCGTCCGTGTCGGGGCTCGTCTCGCGGAGATCCCAGGTCAAACGAAAACGCCGCCCCGCCTCGACGCCCACCTCGAGACACGCGAGATCCAGCGTGCCGATCGCGCTGAGCTCGCCCGCGAGAGAGACGTTCACCTCGCCGGGACGCGCGCCCGGTTCGAAGGCTGACGAGACGGGCGGCAGGGCCTTGAATCGTTCCGTGTCCGGGGTGACGACCGCGCCCGGCAGGTCCAGCGCCTCGTCCGAGGCATAGAGCGGAAAGCGCGCCGGGCGGCCGACCGTGAGGGAAAACGTTCGTCCGGGCACGTCGTACCGGATGCCCTCCCGCGCGCCGCGGGGCACGACACACACCGCCTGCCGCTGCCCGGAAGGCCCTGCGGACAGACCCACGTAATACCCGCGCGCCGAGCCGCCGCCGATACGTACGCCTCGACCGAGGAGGGACAAACCATACACGACCGCCCCGCGCGCGACCGCGAGGTCCGGATCCGGGTGCGGCAGGATCTCGGGGCGAGCCGCGCCCCACGCCCCGATCGCCTCGGACAGCCGATCGACGATACGTTTGGCGCGAAAGACTCCGCCATTCAGGAGCAATGCATGGGGCGCGGGCGCGCCGGGGGCGTGGCGGGCGAAAAAATGGGCGACGTGGCGGGTGATGGCGACGTCACGCTCGTAAGGCAAACCAAACGCGACGAGCGCGCTGCCGCCGCGGCGGGGGCGATCGGCGAGCGTGGCGGGCGGCAAAAAGCCGTCGAGCACGATACGCTCGGCCTCGTCGCGGGAGAGGCGCGTGGAGAGCGCCGAGCCAAGGAGGCGCGCGCCCTGGCCGAGCACCGTGACGGCGACCTCGTCGGGCGGATCGTCGCCGAGGAGGCGCTCCTTCGCGGCGCGACAGGCGAGCACGAGCTGGCCGAAACGCGCGGCGGGCAAGCGATCCGGCAACTCGATCAAGCGCCGTTCGCAGAGGTGCGCGAGCGCGAGATCCATGTTGTCGCCGCCAAGCAAAAGGTGTTTGCCCACGGCGATGCGCTCCACCTCTGTAGATCCGCGTTGTTCGCCCGGACGAACCCGGATGAGGGAAAGATCCGTGGTACCGCCGCCGACGTCACAAACGAGCACGAGAGCCTCGCCGCCGCTGCGCTGGCAAAGCGCCGAAAGCTCGGTTTCCCCGGCCCGCGCCATGTAATCGTAAAAGGCGGCCTGCGGCTCCTCGAGCAGCCGCACCTCGAGCCCGGCGCGCCGCGCGGCCTCGACCGTCAGCTCGCGCGCGTCCTCGTCGAACGACGCAGGTACGGTCAAAACGACCTCCTGGCGTTCGAGCGGATAAACGAGAAACGCCTCGTTCCACGACCGCTTCACGTGCAAGAGCAGGCGCGCCGCGGCGTCGACCGGGGATACACGCGGCAAATCCTCCGCGTCCTCGCCAGCCCCCCACGGCAAAATGGGGGCCGTACGATCGACGGCCGCGTGCGCGAGCCAGCTCTTCGAAGAAGCGACGAGCCTGCCCGAGACCTCCAGCCCGCGGCGCCGCGCATGGACGCCGAGCACCCAGGGCGCGTCGCCGAAAGGATCGGGGAGCGCCTCCCCCACGATGGGCGCATAAAGAAACGACGGAAAAAGCGGCTGGGGTTCGACCTCCCCGGCGCTCACGAGCTGGGGAATCGCAAAGACCTCGGGCGCGGCCGTGCTCGCCGGGTCCGCCCACGCGACCACGGTGTGTGTCGTGCCGAGATCAATCCCGACGATACGCCGCGGGCTCATGGCGATCTCCTAACCTTCCACGGCGACCTCGCCGCCGTGCGCGCGTACGCCGAGCTCCACTTTCCATTTCTCGCCCGGCCTTTGCGGGTCGATCGGCACGGCCTCGACGAGCAAGGTCCCCACCTCCGTGACGCTCGACCGCAGCCGCACGGGCACGACGTCCCCCTCGCGCCGCCCGTCCGCAGGCAATGTGACCTCGATCGGCGCGAGCTCGTCGAGCTCCCCTTCGCCCCACGTTTCGAGCTCGACGCCGGCCGGGTCGTCCCGACGAACCGACGAACCAAAAAACCGGAATCGTACGGGCTCGCCGACGACGACCCCGAGCTCCTGCGGCGGCAAGGCGGCCTCCGTGCCCTCCTCCATGCCAAAGGGAGCCACACAAAGCGCGCTGATCGGCGGTTCGAGCCCCGGCACGGCAGGCACGGCGCTCTCGATGCCGACGTAATAAGCGCGCGCCGTTCCGCCCCGGATCCGCAGGCCCCGGCCCTTACGCACGAGCCCGTACGTGGCCGCGCCCCGCGCGACGGCGAGATCAAGATCGGCCGCGGGCAAGACACGCACTGGCTCGCCGCCGTCGGCTTCGAGCCACGCATTCAACGTGGAGACGATCCGCTCGGCGAGGGCCTTGCCCTTCATCACGCCGCCATTAAAGAGAAGCACCGTGGGGTGCAAAAGCGTGCTCTCCTTGCGCCCCTCGCGCCGCGGGAATCCTTCGATCCGATCGAGGGCACGCGCATGTCGGCCAAGGAAAGCCGCGAGGTGGCGCGTGACGGCCGGATCCTGGGCATACGGCAAACCAAGCTGCGTGAGGCCGCCGCGGGCGCGTTGGGCAGGGCGGGCATTCGCCGAGACGACCGGGAAAAACCCATCCACGAGGGTCCGCGCGACCTCGGCCTGCAAAAGATCGGTACGCAACGACGCGCCGAGGAGTTTTGCCCCGCGGCTCGGGACGACGACGGGCAAACTCTCCACCGAGGCGTCCAAGAGGAGCCGCTCCTTGGCCCCACGCGCCGCATGCGTGAGCGCGATCATCTGCCACCGATCGAGCTCCTTGCCCTCCGCGAGCAGCTTTTGCCGCGCGACGTGGGCGAGCGCGAGATCCATGTTGTCGCCGCCGAGCAGGATGTGATCCCCGACGGCAATCCGCTCCAGGGAAAGCGTCCCCTCCGCCTCGGTCGCCGCGATGGCCGAAAAATCGGTGGTGCCGCCGCCGACGTCGACCACGAGGATCACGTCACCGGGACGAATGTATTTGCGCCAATCCTCGCCCGCGGCGTCGATCCACGCATAAAGCGCGGCCTGGGGCTCCTCCAGCAACGTGAGGTCCTCGAATCCAGCGAGCCCCGCGGCCTCGACCGTGAGATCCCGCGCCGACGCGTCGAACGAGGCCGGCACCGTGAGCACGATCTCCTGGGCCGAGAGCTGCTCGGTTTTGTTCTTTTGCCGATGCGCCCACGCCTCCGCGAGATGTTCGAGGTATCGCCACGACGCCTCGACGGGCGAGATCTTCTCGACGTCCTCGGGCGCCCCGAGCGGCAGGAGCGACGATCGCCGGTCCACCCCCGCATGCGAAAGCCAGCTCTTCGCGCTCGACACGAGCCGGAGCGGCGCATCGACGCCCCGCGCGCGGGCATACTCGCCCACGACGAACGAGCGCTCCTCGTCCCAGGGCAAACCCTGCGCGCCCTCGCTCTCGTGCGCGGCGTAATAAAACGACGGCAAAAGGACCCGCTCTTCCAGCGTCCCGCGGGCCACGAGCTGGAGGATGGGCATCACCTCGGCGCGCGGTTTTTCTTCGCCACTCTCGGCGAACGCCAGGGTCGAATGGGTGGTGCCGAGATCGATACCAACGACGAAACGAGCGGTCACAGCTCCACCTCCGCGGGCGCGAGGATCTTCGGATCGTGCCCTGCCGTGGGCGTGGGCAATCGCAGCTCCGTGGCCCTCCAGCCTCGATGCTGGACGGTGCCGCGATAGGGGGGTTTGCCCTGCACGTTGCCCGTGAGCTTCACCTCGGCTGGGGAGAAGCCGGCCTCGAGCGTGACCTTCTGCCCCTCCTCCTCGGCCCTCACCGGGACGATCGTCAGGTGCTCATGGAGGGCCTTGCGGCATCCCTCGTGGACGACGCGGACGGCGGCGCCGATCTCGGCGTCGGGGAAGGTCGTGATGTCCTGCTCCAAGAAATCGACGAGCCTGCCCTCCCGTTGGAGGAGGGCGAGGAGCTGCAAGGCCGGGGAGAGGTCGGGCTCCTTGGGTTTCGCAGGAGCGGCCTTCTTCTCGGGCAGCTTGGCCGGCGCGGGCTCGGGCGGGAGCGCGGGGACGGCGGCCTTGAACACGCGCGCCGCGAACGCGCCGTCGAAGAGGACACGGACCAGGCAGGCCCAGGCAAACCAGAGCCGCGTGGCGAGGGGGAGCGGTGCATCGTCGGACACGCGTGAAGGGTAACGCGTGAAACGCGAAGGTGGGAGTTTCTGGCGAGCGTGTTTTGTTCGTCGAGCGGAACGGGCAGGAGGAGAGGGCGGCGACGGGGGGGCGATGGGGACGGGGGACGGGAGCGGAAGTGGCTTGCGAGGCCCTTGTCGCTCGGTTAGCGTCCGGCCTGCATGAGCCGGTTCGACCCCCAAGCCGAGTTCGCCCTCGCCTACGTGCGAGCTGTCTCGGTAGCGGCCGGCTATTTCGTTCAGGAATCGACCCGCACGTTCGATAACGACGGCGTCGACCTGACGATCCTGCGCCGCGGTCAGCAAGGACAGACTCTGTCGCCCAGGCTCGATTTGCAGGTGAAATCCCTGGGCGGCAGTGTGGAAAGGGATCCCTTCCACTACGATCTCGAGATGAAGACCTACGACGAGCTGCGTGCGACGAACTTGCAAGTCCCGCGCATCCTCCTCCTCGTCGTCGTGCCCCTCGACCGCGAAGCGTGGGTCTCACACTCGGAAAACGAGCTCGCGTTGCGCCGCTGCGGGTACTGGCTATCGCTACGCGGAGGCCCCGAGGTCCCCAACACGAGCAAGCGTCGCGTGCACATCCAGCGGACGAACGTGTTCGACATACGCAACGTCCAAGAGCTCATGCAACGCGTGGCGGAGGGAGGTGCTCCGTGAGGTCCTTGCTGGTCCCTCGACCCACATCCGTTCCTTCACCGACGGACATCATGGGCTATCTACGCCAGATCGGCTTCCAGCTCGTCCGCTCCGGCGATCCATGGTGCTTGTTTTTCAAGGAAATCGAGGGAGAGCGGTGGGAGCTGGAGGTGCCTCAGCGCTTCACCGCGCCGGATTACCCGCGCGCTGTCGAAAACCTCCTCGGCGATCTGCAAAGGGTCGAGCGCCGGCCAGCGGCGGAAATCCTGCGGGATGTACTATCCACGACGGTTGATCTCGTACGGCTCGGCCTCAAGGGACAGGCGACCGAGAATGGCCGCGTCAGCATGGAGGCGGAGGTGCGCATCCGCGAGGCCACGCGGGATCTGGTCCTATCCGCTGCATGCGCGGCCATCGCCCCGAAGCACGTGTACGGAAAGCGCAAGCACGAACAGGCGATGAAACACCTGGACGTCGCGCGCTTCGGCACAAACGAAGTGAGCAGCTATGTAGTCACGGTGGAGACGCCTATCCCGCCCAAACTCCAGGGAGCTCTCCAGCCGGAGGACGATTTCGAGCCCCCCTACGAGCGACGCGTCGGACTGGTCCTGGCAAGCGCCATCGCGGGGGCCCAGGACGCCGCGCAGGAGTCCGCCGCCTTGGGAACGCTCGAGCCCTTCACGCGTCGCGTGACGGAGGGCGTGAGCGCGAATCTCTGCGAAGCTGTCGCGACGCTGCTCGATGCGGCGGACGCGCACACGCTCGCCGTGCGGTTCTCGTTCGCGAGCGTCCGCCCCGCGCCGCGGAGCCTCCCGCGGCTCGCCGAGATCAGGGGCGATATGACGTCCATTCTGCGCGCAGCAGCGACAGAGTTACGCGTGATCTCTCCCCGGACCGACGTGGAGATCCAGGGGCCGGTCCTCTTGCTGGAGAGCGATGACGTCCACCAGGGGGGCGTGGTCACGGTGCAGGCGAAGATCGAAGGTCGACCTCGCAAAGTACGCGTATGGACGGCCCCGGGCGATTACCAGCTCGCCCTCGCGGCGCACGGCGCGCATAGGCTCGTGCGGTGCACGGGCGAGCTCGTGCACGAAGGCCGGACCCTGGAGCTACGCAACCCGCGAGGTTTCACGAAAATCCCAGAGGACCAGGGCTGAGCGACCCCGTCACGGGCGCGAGGAACCACGCGCCCCATCACCTCACGCGCACCGGTCACACCTGCCGCGGAACTGGATCTCCAGCCCCTTCTTGCGGAGAGCCCGCGGGATCCCGCGGGTCGCCTTCACCTCGACGATCTCGTCGGGTAGACAGGCCACCTCGCCGCAGCTGTTGCACACGAAGTGCGGGTGCATCCCGCTGTCGTGCTCGCCGCCTTCACGCACCATCTCGAAACGCCAGACGTGGTCGCCCACGTCGGTGCGCCGCACCAGGCCGACCTCCGTGAGATCGATCAGGTTCCGGTAGATCGTCGCGCGGTCCCAGCCCTCGGGCGCGAGCTCGGTGCAGAGATCGCCGTGGCTCACCGGCGTCTTCTGGGCGAGCAGCCGGCGGAGCACGGCCAGGCGCGGGGCCGTCGCACGAAGGCCCTTGGCCCGAACGAACGACCGAAGCTCGTCGATGGTAGGAGGGTCGGTCGAGCGCGCCATGCCTGTTCCCTACCCCGACAAGACGCAGGTCGCAATGGGGACGCACCCACGAGACGCAACGGTGATACGACTGCACTCCTGCTGGCCGCACGAACGAGGTCTCCCGATGAGAAAGATCCTGGTCCCGACGATCGCACTGCTCTGGCTCGCTGGATGCAGCAACGCCACGAGCTTCGTCCGAAGCGACACCACGCTCGGGCGCGTCGTCGTCTACCGCAACGGCATCGCTTACTTCGAGCGGTACGCCGAGATCGACGGCGACTCGCTGAAGCTCAGCGTGCCGGGCGACAAGATCGACGATTTCTTGAAGTCGCTCACCGTGATCGACGCGACCACGGGCAAACCCGCGCCCGTCGCGTACCCGACCTCGGGCTCGGCGTTCGTCGGGCAAGAGCAGAACCAGCAGAACCAGCAGCAGAACCAGTACGGCGGCTCGAACGCGAACCTCGTCCACATGGAGATCCAGCTCCAGGGGCCGCGGCCGCACAAGCTCTTGCTCTCGTACGTGACCGAGGCCCCCTCGTGGAAGCCGAGCTACCGCGTCTCCGCCGGCAAGGACGGCAAGATGAAGGTCGAGGCGTGGGCCATCGTGGACAACACCTCGGGCGAGGACTGGAACAAGGTGAAGCTCGGCGTCGGATCGAGCTCGGCCCTGTCGTTCCGCTTCGATCTGCGCTCGGTGCGTATGGTCCAGCGTGAAACTTTGCAGTCCAACGATCTGTTCGCGCAAGCGCCGCCGATGGGCGCCTCGACGTACGGCGGGCAGCCAGTCCCGGGCGGGGGCAAACGCGTCATCGTGGAGCTCGACGACTCCAGGCTCGCGAGCGCCTCGCAGCGCGAAGAGTCGGCGGCGGACATGCCGGTGGGCAAGGCGCAGCAGCTGCGCAGGGCGGACAACACGAAGGGCGACAGCGTCACGGCGGGCACGCTCGGAGGCTTCGGTGCTGGGGCCGGGCGTGGGGCGCCTGCCTCGCCGCAGTACGACATGAACCAGGCGCCGCAGCAGGCGCCGCGCCCCACGAAACCCAGGGACGAATCCGGGCTCGACAGGCTCGCGCAGCAGTACCGCAACTCGCGGCGGCAGGTCGTCGTCGAGGGGTGGGCCGACGCGCGCGACGGCGACAAATACGGCGCCTCGCTCGAACGGGCAAACCGCGCGCGTGAGCAGCTCATCCGCAGCGGGCTCGATCCCTCGCAGGTCGTCGCCGTGGGCAACGGCATGCAAGCGGGCCGCGCGGGCGGCGTGAGCATCGTCGAGGCGCCCGACGAGGCGCAGCAGGCGCAGCTCAAGAACGCGGCGACCCTCGATCCGGCCAAACCCGCGAGCGCCGAGCCGATCGGGACGTCGCACTTCGAGTCGCCCACCGCGATGACGGTGCCGCGGCTGACGAGCGCGATGGTCTCGATCCTGAGCACCGAGACCGAAGGCGCCTTCGTGTATTTCTACGATCCCGAGAGCACGCGCGGAAACAACGCGTTCCCGTTCAAGGCGGTGCGGCTGAAGAACCCGACGGACTCGGTGCTGGAGAGTGGGCCCGTGACGGTGTTCGGCGACGGCCGGTTCATCGGCGAGGGCATGAGCGAGCCGATCCCGGCGCGCTCGTTCGCGTTCGTGCCCTTCGCGCTCGATCGGCAGATCGTGGTGGAGCACAAGGACGACACGCGCGACGAGATCGCCCGCATCCTGAGCGTGCAGCGCGGGGTGTTCTCCACCGAGGTGCGGCACACGCGCAAGAAGACCCTGGTCATGACGAACCGCCTCCAGGACAAGGCGACGGTGTACGTGCGGCACTCGGTTTCGCCTGGTTTCAAGCTCGCGAAGGCGCCGCCGTCGCAGGAGCGGATGGGCGAGTCGTACCTCTTCCGGATCGAGATCCCGGCGGGCGCGAAGGTCGAGGTGGACATCGAGGAGGAGACGCCGCTCTTCAAGAGCACCGACATTCGTAGCTCGGTGGGGATGGAGATGGTGCGCCTGCATCTGTCCGGCGCGGCGGTCGCCGGCCCGTTGAAGGAGTCCGTCGTCAAGCTGCTCGATCTTCAGAAGGAGATGGGCAACCTGGAGCAGCGGATCACCACGATGCGCGAGCAGATGGCCGAGTATCGGCAGCGCCTCGACGAGCTGCACGCGCAGATCGTGACGCTGAAGGTCGTGAAGAGCGGCGGGCCCCTCATGCAGAGCCTCGAGAAGAAGATGCAGGAGGTGAGCGACAGGATCTCGAAGGCCACGATCGATCTGGTCGCGGTGCAAGAGAAGCTGATGCTCGCGCGCATCCGGTTCCAGGACGGCGTCTCGGAGCTGTCGCTGGAGAAGGAAACCGCTGTTTCCACCGCGAAAGAAGCGGGGACGACGAAGATCTAACGCGACCGGGGTGGAAGCCATCTTTACACCTTCTCCCCGAGGGCTGTACGCTCCGGCCCGACTCGCAACAGGGACGGTGCACGGATGAACCCAGGCGGTTATGGTGGTGGCGGGGGATACCCTCCCGGTGGTGGTTATCCTCCCGGTGGTGGTTATCCTCCTGGCGGTGGTTATCCTCCCGGCGGTGGCGGCGGTGGGCCTCCCGGCGGCGGTGGTGGCGGCTGGGGGGGACAACCTCCGGGTGGAGCGCCTCCTTCTGGCGGCGGCGGCGGCGGCGGCGGTGGCTGGGGACAGCCCCCCGTAGGCGCGCCGGGCATGGGCGCTTATGCGCCTCCGCAAGGCGGGTATGGTCCTCCGCCGGGCCCCCCGATGGGCGGCATGGGGATGGGCGGCGGCATGGCTGGCTTCGGCCAGCGCGTCGCATTCAATGGCGACGGCGGCAAGCTCTTCGGGACGTACCTGCTCTACGCGGTCGTGCCGGTGATCGTGGCCTACTTCGCGATGGGCATCTTTTACGCCATCGGAATGGTCCTTGAAAGCGCCTTGCGTTCGGGCGGCTTCGTCATGCTGTTCTTCGGGGGCGTCGGCATGCTCCTGATGCTCGCCGCCATGCTGGCGGCGTCGGTGCTGTTCGCGAACAAGTTCTACGCGTTCTATTACGAAGCTCTCGCGCTCGACGGCCAGCCCTGCCAGTACACGGGCACGCCGCAAGAGCTCGCGAAGATGATGGTCATCAACGCGCTCCTGACGATGGTCACCTGCGGCATCTATACGCCGTGGGCGATCGTTCGAATGAAGGAGTTCGTGCACAGCAAGGTGCTCGTGGGCGGGCAGCCCAATCGGCTCACGTTCCACGGGGACCCCGCGTCGCTGCTCGGCACGTACATCCTCGGCGTGATCCTGATTTACTGCACGCTGGGGATTTACGGCCCCTGGTTCGCGAACAACATCTTCGCGTTCATGTGGGAAAACACGAAGCTCGACGGCCGGAACTACCAGTTCCGCAAGGATCCGGGCGGGTTCTTCGGGACGTATCTCCTGACGGTCATCCTGTCGATGGTCACGTGCAACATCTACTACCCCTGGGGTATCTGCAATATCTTGAAGTGGGAGGCGGAGCGCGTCGCCTGACGCGTCGCCGGATGCCTCCCCGCATCGAGAGCGCCGCAAAGCGACTCCGCTTCGCGCTGCCGGCGCTCTCGATGGCCGCCCTCCTCTCGCTCCTCCCCCAAAGCACCTGCATCCTCCGCCTCGGGCTCGGCGTCCCCTGCCCCGCGTGTGGCCTCACGCGCGCGGCGCTCGCGCTCCTCGGCCTCGACCTCGCCACGGCGACGCGCTTCCATCCGCTGGCCTTGCCGCTCGCGCTCGTGGTGATGGCCACGGTCCTCGCCGCGTTTTTCCTCGACGAGGAGGGCTGGAAACGGTTTGGCCGGGACGTCTCCGGGGGCAGCGCGGTCGCGATCGTGATCGTGTGGGTGTCTCGGTTTTTCGGGATGTTCGGGGGTCCCGTGCCCTGACCGGGCTCCTTGCATCGACGCGCCGCCGTGTGGCTCAGGGAACGGGGAGGCGGCGGGATGGGAGGAGGGTGCGGGCAGGGTCGACGATGCTGTCCGCGGCTTCCGTGATGCCGTCCACGGCTTCCACGATGGTGCGGGCAGGGTCGATCGATGCTGTCCGCGGCTTCCATGATGCCGTCCGCGGCTTCCGCGATGGTGCGGGCAAGGTCGACGAGGCTGCGCGCAGGGTCGTCGAGGCCGCGCACTAGGTCGACGAGGCTGCGGGCAGGGTCGTCGAGGCCGCGCGCAAGGTCGACGAGGCTGCGCGCAAGGTCGACGAGGCTGCGCGCAGGGTCGACGAGGCTGCGCGCAAGGTCGACGAGGCTGCGCGCAAGGTCGACGATCTCGCGGGCGTGGTCAATCGAGGGTCACACGATCCCGTCCATCACCTCGAGCGCGAGCTCGTACCGCCCGAGCGGCGGCATGATATACGCGCCCGCGACGCGATTCCGCACAGCAGCGAGCATCTCACGCGCAATGGCGACGCCCTCCTTGCGCGCGGTAGGCCCGCTGCCGGCGCGTTGCATACGGCCCCTGACGTCCTGGGGGATCTGCATGCCAGGAACCTCGTTGTGCAAGAACTCGGCATTCTTGTGGCTCGCGAGGGGCAAGATGCCGACGAGGACGGGCAGGCCAATGGGCTCGATGTCACGAAGGAATCGATCGAGCACGAGGGGATCGTAGACCGGCTGGGTCATGATCAATTCGGCGCCCGCACGTTTCTTCAGCTTGAGGCGCTCCATTTCGCGCTCGTAGTTGAGCGCGGCAGGCTCGGCGCCCGTGGCGCAGAAAAACGAGGTGACGCCGCCGAGAGGTTTGCCGCCGGGATCGATGCCGACGTTGAGGCGCGAGGCAAGGCGGAGGATGCCGACGGAGTCGAGGTCGTAGACGGCCGTGGCGTCGGGGAAATCGCCCATCTTGGGGGGATCGCCCGTGATCACGACGAGGTTGCGGATGCCGAGCGCATGGGCGCCGATGAGGTGAGCGACCTGCCCGAGGAGGTTCCGGTCGCGCCCGCAGACGTGCAACAAAGGCTCGATCCCAAGCTCTTGCTGGAGGAGGACGGCGAGCGCGAGGTTCGACATGCGGGCCTGAGCGCGCGCGCCGTCGGCGATGTTGATGACGTCGACGCCGCCCGTGACGAGCATCTTCGCGGCCTGGAGGGCCGAGGCCGGATCGACCCCGACGGGCGGGTTCACCTCGACGGAGACGACGAACTTCTGGCCGATCTTCGCGGCGAGTTTGCTCTTTTCGCGTTGCGCGACGGGCCTTTGTCCGCTCGTGATGACGATCGGCGCCTCGGGCGGGATGCTGCTATCGCCGGCCCCGACCCAGAGGGGTCCGGGATCCTCGCACGCGCCCGCGGCAGTGCTCGCCGCCCGACCGGCGAGACGAGCCCCTGTTTGGACGGCGTGTGGAACACCGGACCGAAGAACAGGTAGTCCGCGTCCCGCCACATC
>JANMGF010000662.1:0-8801 GCA_031374535.1 Polyangium sp. (in: bacteria) | reverse complement strand
CGTCGGCTTCGTCAGCGTGCCCGTCTTCCCTGCCACGCGAATGTCCGGCAGATACGACCGGCCCGCTCGATCGTGGAACGACTTGTAACTCGTCCCCGCGTCCACGGTCTGTTCCATCATCGTGGTGACCGCTTGCGCCGTCTGCTCGCTCATCACGCGCTTCAGCGGCATGCGGACCGACGGTCCCTTGTAGATCTCGCCCTCCTCGTCCTTCACGTTCGCCACGATCGAGAGGCGGATCATCTCCCCGCCGTTGGCGATCGTGGTCGCCAGGTTCGCGGCCTGGAACGGGCTCAGCGTCGTGTTCCAGAAACCCGCGGACGTACGCGCGAAGCCGAGATCATCCTCGGGCAAGGTGATCGTGCTCTGCGAGAGCTTCACGTCGAACGGGATGTCCTGCCCCCATCCGAGCTTCTGCGCCGTGCCCTCGAGCTCACCCCGATCGAGGTGTTTGGCCGCGAGCCGCGCGAAGACCGTGTTGAGGCTGCGACCCATGGCCTGCGCGAGCGTGGCGCACCACTTGTCGCGCTTCTTGTTGTCGACCATGTCCTTCGCGGTGATCGAATGCTCGCCGCCCGAGTAACACTGCTTCGTGTTCGGCCCGAGCCCGGCGTGCTCGACGAGCGCGGTCGCCGTGACGATCTTGAACACGCTCGCCGAGGGCGCCGTCGCCTCCGACGCGACGTCGTGCATCGTGCCCTGGTCCACGTAGCTCGCCCATGCGAGCACCCGGCCCGTCTTGATGTCCGTCATCACGACGGCCCCCTCGGGCACGTGCCCTGCGCGGAGCAACGAGATGGCCGCACGCTGGTACTTCGGCACCACCGTGAGCTCGGCCTTTCGATTGCCGTGCGCGGGCGCGATCGCCGGGTTTCCGCGATCGTCGATCCGCGTGAGGTCGATGTCCGTGAGTGGAGGGGGTGTCACCTCCCGCGTAACGGTTGGCCCTCCGTTCGTTTCGAATTTGTTTTTCGAGAGGAGACCGGCGAGCTCCACATCGTGCTTGCGCAACATGGGGAGCGTGACGGCTACGAGCCCCACGGCGGCACCGATGGCGATCCACTGACGCATTGGCAGCTCGGGCCTTACCAAGCCGAACAGAGCTGGGCCAAGAATGTGGTGCGACGCTTCGCGCTAAAAATTCACGGCCGCGCGCGCGCCGATCTCGTGCATCCAGGAAGACCGTCGCGCAGGGCTCGAAACATCCCGCACGAGGTTCCCGGGCACGAGCGCGAGGTTCTCGCCCGCGCCGCTGCCCGGCGTGTGGTAGGCGAGCCAGTTCACCGACACCCGGATGAACCGCGTGTTCCAGTACGTCGCGCCGAGACCGAGCTGCACGACCGAGATCCTCGAGGTCCGCCCCGGCGCCCCCGGCGTCGCCGCATCGTAAACGCCGTCGCGCGCGGCCCCGTCGTAGTTTGCCTGCACGCCCGCCGCGAGGACCATCACTTCGAGCCCGCGCCGATCGTCGTCATTTTTCCTGGCGCTCGACAGGTCGAGCCTGGGTGGCCGTGAAAAACCGGGCTCGCCGTTCACGAACGCATCCCCGATCGGCCACGCCGACGCATGCACGTACCAGCCCACGCCCTCGACGTTCCCGAGCCGCTCGGTATGTCGAAACGCGAGCCCGTCGATCGCCTCGCGTGTCCCGTTGTCGACCCAGTACGCCTCGGCGCGGACCTCGTACCGATCGAAGGGCACCCGCACTTCCCCGCCGATCCGATTTTGCCCGCCCGACGGAAGCACCCGCACGAGCCTGCCGCCCGTGTCGCGGTAACGCGGATCCCACAATGCAAACCCCTGCGCTGTCGTGATCGCAGGGTAGTCGTACGCGACGAACGCCGGATCCCGCGCGCCCCGCTGCGCACTCACGCCGATGTGCGCCCGCGAGAACGCCGTCTTCTCCGCCGGCACCCCGCTCCCCTTCGCGAACGGACGCGCGACCACGCGGCCGATGAAATCGGGGTAGCCGTCGACCTGCGGCCGATTCGGACCATCCCCGAGGAAGACGCCGAGCTCGTAGCTCAACGTTTGCTCCTCGTTGAGATCGCCCCAGATCGTCATGCCGATTTCCTTGCCGTTCGGCTGGACGAACGCGCGAATCGGCAAGACCCGCTCCATCCACGCGTGCTGATCGTTTCCCGTCCGGTTCTCCAGGGAAAACGGCGCCTGGTGTTGCCCGAGCATCACGTGAAACTGACGCAGCAGCGTGTAGTCGAGGTACACGTTCGCCAGCTGCGCCGTCGGTCCGACGGACTGGGGGGGCAAAAAGCGCGACGAAACATGGAGCGGCGCTTGCCCGGGTGGCACCGTGGGCAGCTGCGTGTCCCCCGCCGGGTTCGTTATGGGTTGTCCACCGAAATCCACGCCCACCAGGGCAAACCATCGACGGAAGAGGTCGGCGCCGAGCTCGATACGCGCGCGGCGGGCGAAAAAACGAGGCTGAAGCAGCGCGCCGCCGTCCTCCGCCGAAAGATCACCCGCGCCGCCGCCGAGGGAGGAATGGAAATCGAGATGCAGACGGCCCCGGACATACACACGGATGTCGTCCGAGGGATCCCGCAGGAAAACCCCGCCTGAAAATCCTGCGAGGGCCATCTTCGGCTCCGTGCGTGAAGGCACGTCCACCTCGATGGGGAACGGTTTTCCGGGCGCAGGCGGCGCCGTGATCGCGGGTTGGGTTTTTCCAGCGGGCGGCGGTGGCGGCGGTCCAGGTCGAGGTTGTGCGTGTGCCGGCCCAGAAAAAACACACGCGAGCGCGCCGAAGAGCACCGCCCCGGCTATGCTCCCGCGGAGGTTGCCCACGGGGCGCTTCGTGTCCGCGCTTTTCGTATGCACCATTCGCGAATGTTTCCGGCGTCGCGCCCGACGGGCGGGCACGACGCTCGCATGCGACGCTCGGAGGGTCAAGCGACGCTCGCCGCCTCTGGCAACGGCGGCGCGCGAGCGCATGGCACAGGGAGGCGACGGTTCGAGACATGAGCAGCACGCCCATTCGGATCACGGCCGACGTCGAGGTCCTCGACAACGCCACGCTCGTCGCGCTCGCCGGTCCGGCGAGTGAACACTTGAAGCTCGTGGCGAAGACGCTCGGCATCGAGTCGAGCATGCGCGGCAACATCATTCGCCTCGCAGGCGACGTGGACGCCGTCGCGCTCGCCGAACGATTCCTCGCCGAGGCAGCCCAGCTCCTGCGCGGCGGCGCCGTGCTCGACGCGCAAGATTACGTGCGCGCCGTGCAAGCCCTTCGCGACGACCCTGCGCTCACGTTGCGCGAGCTCTTCGAAGACGTCGTGCTCGTGACTGCGCGACGCAGGCCCATCACCGCCAAGACGATCGCGCAAAAGCGATACATCCAGGCCATCCGTACGCACGATCTCACCTTCGGCATCGGCCCGGCGGGCACGGGCAAGACCTACCTCGCCATGGCCATGGCGGTGCACGCGCTGCTCGAACGAAGAGTGAAACGCATCATCCTGACGCGCCCCGCGGTCGAGGCGGGCGAGCGGCTCGGCTTTTTGCCAGGAGACCTCGCCGAGAAGGTAAACCCCTACCTCCGTCCGCTCTATGATGCTTTGCACGACATGATGGACGCCGACAAAGCCTCCGGCCTCGTCTCACGCGGGCAGATCGAGGTCGCGCCGCTCGCGTTCATGCGTGGCCGCACGCTGAACGATTCCTTCGTGATCCTCGACGAAGCGCAGAACGCGACGAGTGATCAGATGCGCATGTTCCTCACCCGCATGGGGTACTCGTCCCGCGCGGTCGTCACGGGGGACGTCACCCAGGTCGATCTGCCGCACGGCGCGCGCAGTGGCCTCGCCGAGGCGCGTGAGCTGCTCTCGAGCATCGACGGCATCGGGATATGCCACTTCACCGAGGTCGATGTCGTGCGCCATCCGCTCGTGCAACGCATCATCGTCGCCTACGAAAAACGTGATCAGGAGCGCGAGGCGCGGCGCGCGCAAAACGAGCGCCGCGATGGCCAGGCTCCCTCGAAGCAATCGACGGAGACGAACCTCGAGACCGCGGACCTTCCACGCGAAAAAGGGACGGCTTCGTGAACCTTTCGACCGATGGGGCGACGGACTCCGCCCGCACGTCCACGCGGCATGGCCGTGATGGGCTCACCACGATGAACATCGTCGAGACGCGCCTCCTTTCGGATGCGCGCCTCTCCGATCGAACGATCGTCCGGCCGCACCCTTTGCTCGTCACCGTGCGCAGCGATCGGCTCTTCGCGGTGATCGCCCCCGGCGCGCTCTGGGACCGTGGCCGTGAAGTGCTCCGCCCCTTCGCGCAGAAGCTCGCCTCGGGCGAAGCCATGCTCATCCTCGTGGGAAGCCCGGCCGTCGGCGACGTCGCGGGCGCGCTGAATCGTGGCCTCGGCGCGCTCGTCAGTAGCGACCCGAGCGCCGACGAGCTCTACGTCGCGATCCACAACGCCTGCGAGCTGCTCGAGTCGAAGGCCCGCGCCGAGGCGCGCGGCAAATGGCTGAACCGCTATCGTTACGAGCTCGGCGAGCTCATCGAGATTGCCAAGGCGATCACCACCGAACGCGAGCTCGACAAACTCCTCTCGCTCATCCTCGAGAAGAGCCGCTTCATCACGGGCGCCGACGCGGGCAGCATCTACGTCGTCGAAGGCGACGACCCCGATCCTTTGCGCCGCACGCTCCGCTTCAAGCTCTCGCAAAACGACTCCGTGATCTTCGACGCGCGCGAGTTCACGCTCCCCGTCAGCCCACGCTCGATGTCGGGATACGTCGCGCTGCACAAACGCCCGCTCAACATCGCCGACGTCTACGACCTGCCCGCGGCATCGCCCTATGGCTTCGACCGCTCCTTCGACGCGAAGATCGGCTATCGCACGAAGTCGATGCTCTGCATGCCGCTCCTCTCGCGCAAAGGCGAGGTGATCGGCGTCATCCAGCTCATCAACAAAAAACGCGCCGGTGATCGCAAGCTCCTCTCGGAAGAGGACATCGAGGACCAGGTCGTTCCTTTCGACGCGCGCAGCGAAGAGCTCATCGGCACGCTCGGATCCCAGGCCGGCATCGCGCTCGAGAACGCCGTTCTTTATACCGAGATCCACCACATGCTCGAAGGGTTCGTGCGCGCGAGCGTCGAGGCCATCGAGCAACGGGATCCCACGACGAGTGGTCACTCGCGCCGCGTCGCGCTTCTCACGGTGGGCCTCGCGCGCGCGCTCGAGCTCGAAGGCGCCGGCCCTTATCGCGGCGTCACGTGGACGAAGGACGATCTCCGCGAGCTCGAGTACGCCTCGCTGCTCCACGATTTCGGCAAGATCGGCGTGCGCGAAGAGATCCTCGTCAAGGCGAAGAAACTTTATCCCCACGAGCTCGCGCTCGTCCGCCATCGCTTCGAGATCGCCTCCCGCTCGTACGAGGTGGAGATCCTCGAACGCAAGTTACGCCTCGTGCAACGCGGCGCCCGCGCCGACGAGCTCGCCGCGCTCGATCACGAGTTATCGGTGCGCAAGGCCGAGCTCGAAGCCGCCTACGCCGCGATCGTCGCCGCCAACGAGCCTTCGGTCCTCAAAGGCGGCGATTTCGCGCGCGTCGAGGCCATCGCGCGCGAGACCTTCACCGACTTCTCGGGCGACGTCGTGCCCCTCCTCCGTCCCGAAGAGGTCGCCTGTTTGTCGGTGGCCCGCGGATCCCTCACGCCGACCGAGATCGACGAGATCCGCAGCCACGTCGTCCACACCTACCAGTTTCTTTCGCAGATCCCCTGGGGCAAACAGTTTCGCCGCGTCGCCCTCATCGCAGGCTCGCATCACGAGCGCCTGAACGGCACGGGGTATCCCCACCGGCTGCGCGCCGAAGAAATCCCCCTGCAATCCAAGATGATGAGCGTCAGCGACATCTTCGACGCGCTCACCGCGAGCGACAGGCCCTACAAGAAAGCCGTTCCGATCGACCGCGCGCTCGACATCCTCGGCCTCGAAGTCAAAGACCAGCACGTCGACGCCGACCTCGTGCGTGTCTTCATCGAAGCGAAGGTGTGGTCTGTCCTCGAACAACCCGGCGCGCCGCCCTCGGCACTCTCGCTCACGCGATAAAGCGCCCCGCGCCTACTTCCTCTTCAGCTCGATTTCGGCTTCCCGCACGACCGACGCGTCCCCACTGGCGACGCGGATGCGCCCGACGATCTTGTCGTCTTTTCGCTTGCCCTGGACGATGCCGAACATCGCTCCTTTGGCCAGCGCATCGTCGGGGAAAAACGTCGCGCGGACCTCGTCCTCCTCCACTTTGCCGCTCAACGCCGCGGCGCCGAGCGCGCCCTCGGTTTTCCCTTTGAGCTCGAGGTCCGGGCCGATCGTGATGGAGATCGTACCCGGCCCGATCGCCGCTTTCCCGTTGTCCTTCGCCCGTACTTTGTCCTTCACTTTGGGCGGCATCTCCACATCGCCCCTCTTTGCGTCGTAGCGCCCTTCCCACGTGCCCATGAGCCCCGGCGGCGCGACGGGGACCGCCGCGGACGCACTTGGCGCAACGTCAGGCGTTTTTCCGGACGGAACCGCCGCCGTGGGCGTGGCCGACGATGCAGCGGGCGAAGGAGACGGCGCGGAACCCTCGGTGCCGCCCTTTTCGCAAGCAACGAGGGAAAGGCAGACGATCAGGGCGAGCGCCGACGAGAGAAGAGGCTGTTGCATCGGATTTCGAGCTCAGTCGCTGCGGCGAGCCGAGAGGATGTTCAGGAGCGCGAGGAAGATGTTCAGGAAATTCACATAGAGCGTGATCGCCGCGCCGACGGCGTCATCCTCGCCGCTCCGCAACATCTGCGAGGTGTTGTAGAGGACGTATCCGCCGAAGACGAACACCACCACGCTCGAGATGGCGAGGCCAAAGACCGCGCTCCCGAGGAAGATGTTCAGGAGGCTCGCGCCGAACACCACGAAGAAGCCCATCGTGAGCGCGCCGCGCATGAACGAGAAGTCTTTCTTCGTCGTCAGCGCGTACGCCGTGAGCCCGGTGAAACCACCGGCCGAAAGGAGAAACGCGTCACGAATGGGCGACGAGGAGAGTGTCTGGCCGACCCCCGCCCTGAGCGTCGCGTAGAAGAGCGAAGGCGCGAGGACCACGCCGAGCACCGTCGCCATACCAAAAAGCGCGGCGACGTTGAGCCCCTTCACGTGACGCACGGCGGAGGCGCCGAAGATGGCGCCCATCATCACGAGGAAGCCGATGAAGTAGTGCTGGCCGAAGAACCCGACGAGCGGCGGAACGGGGATACGTGCGCTGCCGATCCGCACGAAGACCTCGGAAGCCGAGGCGCCGCCACGAAGCGCGATGAGCGCGCCGACGGCCGAAAAAACGATGCTCGCCGTGAAGAGACCGTAGACGCGTTTGAGGAACGCGGTTCGGCTCGCGCCAAACGCGAGGTCCGAAGGTGCTCCCCATGCGCGTTCCCTGGAGTCCCACGAGTTCATGCTGTTCGCCTTCCTGAAGTGAGGATGTGAAACGGGCCGAAGGAAGCCTAGTCATCCCTCGCGCGGTCGCAATGTTTCGTCCACGAAGGACTCGTGCGCCCCCGTTTTGGCGAAGGCATCGACGTCACGCCGCGATGCGCGTACGTTCCGGACATGGATTTCTTGAAGTCGAACGGGACAAGGTTGGCATTTCTGTTCTTCGTGGGCGCGGCGACCAGCGCTCTCGGCGTCGCGGGCTGCGGCGATGATGGCAAGGGCGGCGCCGGGGGCACCGGCGGCGATGGCGGAGCCGGCGCAGCGGGCGGAATGGGCGGCGCGGGCGGCGGTATGGGCGGCGCGGGCGGCGCGGGCGGCGGCATGGGCGGCTCCGGCGGCGCGGGCGGCGGCATGCAGGTATGCGCCCCCGGCACCGCGGGCCTCCCCAAGCTCAAGCTCACCGAGCTCGCGACGGGCCTCGCGCGCCCGGTCTTCATCGCTGGCGCGCCCGGCGATACGACACGGCTCTACTTGCTCGAGAAGTCGGGCCGGATCCGCATCTTCAACAACGGCAATCTCGTGCAAGAGCCCTTCCTCGACATCGGCGCGGCCATCGACGCGGGGCCCAATGAGCGCGGCTTGCTTGGCCTCGCGTTCCACCCGAGCTACGCTCAAAATGGCCGATTCTTCGTGTACTACACGCGGAAGTCGGACGGCGCGATCGTGGTCGCGGAGTACGCGCGCTCGGCCGGCTCGCCCGAGATGGCCGATCCCGGCTCGGGCAAGGTGATCGTCACGATCCCGCACCCGGGATATAGCAACCACAACGGTGGCATGCTCGCCTTCGGGCCCGACGGTTTCCTCTACATCGGTACGGGCGACGGCGGCGGCGGCGGCGACCCGGACGAGAACGGACAGGACATCAACGCGAAGCTCGGAAAGATCCTCCGCATCGACGTCGATAAGTACCCGGCGCCCCCGCCGGGAAACCTTCAGAACGGCGACAGCGACATCTGGGACTGGGGCCTTCGTAACCCGTGGCGCTTCGCCTTCGATCGGTGCACGGGTGATCTCTACATCGGCGATGTCGGCCAGAACGTGCTCGAGGAAATCAACGTCGAGCCGCCCGGCGAGGGCCTCAAGAACTATGGCTGGAACACGATGGAAGGGACGGCTTGTTTCGATCCCGGCGCCAACTGCGACAAGGCGGGCCTCACCTTGCCCGTCGCCGAGTACAGCCACGCCAGCGGGTTCGGCGACTGCTCGGTGACCGGCGGATACGTCTACCGCGGGACCAAGATCCCGGGGCTCGTCGGGACGTACATCTACGCCGACTATTGCTCGAAGCGCTTCTACACGCTCGCGTGGT
>JANMGF010000656.1:0-5736 GCA_031374535.1 Polyangium sp. (in: bacteria) | reverse complement strand
CGAACACGGGCGAGGCCACGGCGAAGGTCGTGATCGAGCTCAACGACGCGCCGCTCGGAATGCCCGCGACGCCGAAGCTCGTGCTCTCGGTGGACGTGAAGCCGGGGGCCCTCTTCACAGCGCCCCTGCCGACGCGCGAGCTCGATTGCGGGGTCAAACCCAACGATTACGCCTCGCCCGGCACGTGTTTGTCCTCGAACGCGTACCGCATCACCTCGTCGGCCCCGATCGTCGTCTACCAGTTCAACGTCTTCCAGAATGCCTATTCGAACGACGCGTCGCTGCTCCTGCCCACGACCGGGCTCGGCAAGATTTATCGCGTCATCAACTGGCCCGCGGGGCACCCCATCCCGACGAACTTCCTCGGCACCACCATCATCGATCGCTCGTACGTGACGGTGGTCGGCACCAAGCCGAACACCGCCGTCACGGTCAAGCCGAGCTGGCGCATCAAGGGCAATCCACCCATTGCCGCGACCTTGCCCGGCGGCGAGATCAAGGTGACGCTGAACCCCTTCGACGTCCTGAACCTCGAGACCGACGACGCCACCTTCCAGGACGACCCGGCGACGATGGCCGATCTCACGTCCACGATTGTCACGGCCACGCAGCCCGTCGCCGTCTTTTCGGGCGTGGAGACCACGGGCGCGCCCGGCGTGATCGAGGTGCCGAAGCCGCCCGGCTGGGAGAGCGGCGACACGTGTTGCCTCGATCATCTCGAGGAGCAGATGTTCCCCGTGGAATCGGTCGGATCTCGTTATGTGATCACGCGGAGCCCGGTGCGCTCGACCTCGGGTTTCCGCGAGCCCGACGTCATTCGATTCCTGGGCGTGGCCGAGGACGCGACCGTCACCACGACCCTGCCCCCGCCCTTCGATTCTTTCTTGCTCAAAGCAGGCGAGGTGCGGACCACGTGGGCCCAGGACAATTTCGTGGTCGGGGCGACGAAGCCGGTCATGGTGGGGCAGATCCAGGTCTCGAACGGGTATGTCGACGGCGCCGCGATCGGGGATCCTTCCCTCACGGTTTTCCCGCCCATCGAGCAGTTTCGCACGGAGTACGTCATTCCGACGCCGGGCTCGTGGACGCAAAACTGGGTGGTCGTCGCGGCCGAGGTCGGCTCGGACATCAAGCTCGACGGCGCCACGACGAACCTCTGCCAGACCGAGCCCGCCGGCATGGTCGAGGGCAAGACGTACCATTCACGCAAATGCCCGCTGACGGAGGGCGTGCATCGGCTCTCGGGCGACAAACCTTTCGGGATCATCGCGTATGGGTACGGGAGCGCGGGTTCGTATGCGTTCGCGGGCGGCGCGGACGTGAAGCGCGTGTACGAGCCGCCCCCGCTCAAGTGAGGCGTTGCCCGCTTTTCCATTGACGCATCGCAAGCTCCCCGTACCCTCGGGGAGCCATGCACACGTTCGCCGTCGCCCCCGTGGAGCCGTGTCGCCATCTGTATCGTCCCTACAGTCCGGCGGCCGAGGTCCTGCGTGCTGGGTACGACGCCCGGGTCTCGGCGTGCAACGCCCCCAAGCTCGTCGATCCAAGCATGTTCGCCACACGAACCATGCACCCGATGCTCGCGACGGTGATGCATGCGTATGCGGTCCACTACCCCCTCGTGTTTTCTCCCGACGACGTGTGGTTGTGTATCGTCCAGGGCCTCGCGGCGCACGTGAACGAACACGCCGAGACGCTCCGGGGGCGCTTCGTGCGGCACGAGGGGAAAAAGGAGATCGTCGTCGCGGAGTCATGGCTCGGCGACGGCACGGCCGAGGATTGGCAGAGGCACATCGGCACATTCGCCGACCGCGTCGCGGAGGACATCGGAAAACGACGGGAACTCCTCGTGGCGGGATTCTCGACGACGGGCCCCGTCGAGAAGGTCGTCTTTGAGATCAGCCTCCTCGATGCGGTGCAGCGATACTTTAATTACAGGTCGGACACGATCTGTGGCATTCCGTTCGTCACGCTGCTCGGCACGCCGGACGATTGGCGTTCGCTCCGGCGGCGCGCCGAAATGCTCACGGAGTTCGGCCTCGCGGACTGGGCAAGGGTCCTCCTCCCCGTGCTCGATCGGTTCGTCGCGGCGTCCGAGGGGCAGGTCGACGTGGATTTCTGGCGATCCATCTACAAGCTACACGACATCTGCGGAGACCCCGTGATCTCGGGGTGGATCAACGTGCTTTTCTGGACGAAGTGGTCGCCCATCCTCCCCATCGACGCCTTGCTGAGGCTGCCGGAGCGGCACGTCGTCGCGGGTAAGCACGCCCATTCGTATCCCACTGGGCTTTCACGGGCGCCCTTCACGAGGTGCTCCCTCGATCGAAAGGTCGCCATGGAATTCGTCGGTGGGTTCGTCGGCGTCGCGCAGGATCCGGCGACGGCAGCCCTGCGGCCGAGCATGGGGTGGCTGGTTCGAGAGGCCAGGGCGGACGCGGATGGGGTGGCCTCCCAGGAAGTCGCGCAGTCGGACGCGACGACACACTTCGATCTCGGCGTCGCGTATGCCGAGATGGGCTTGCATGCCAACGCGATTGACGAATTTACGACCGCCGCGCGCAACCCCGCGCTCGCCTGCGTGGCCCTGATGAAGAAGGGCGAGGCGCACCTCGCCAACGGAAACCGCGGCGAAGCCAGCGTCGCGCTCACACACGCGCTCGAGGCGGGCCCGACGCCCGAGCAAGAAAGCGCGATCCGAAAGGCCCTCAGCGACCTCTCCTGAGCTTCGTGGGATCCGACGCCTCGGCGCCCGTACAGACCGTGACCCTGACGCCGCGGGTGATCGGAAAGAAAGGCCGGCCGAGGTGCTCACCTGGGAAAACGGCGTGTACGTGTATACGGAGGGAGAGGCGCGCGCGCTCGGGGATGCGCTTCGGGGAGTGTGGTCGGCGAGGGATTGAGGGGCGGACCGAACCGTGGGCTCAGACCTTGCCAGCGAGGTGCCGTGTTTTCTTCTCCAGCCAATGCATGTACTTGTCTTTCCACTCGACGTGTGGAAACGCCGAACGCTCGACCAGCTTTCGCGCCTCGGGCAACCCCGCCATCATCGCGTCGATGACCTCCGCGGCCAGCGCGCGCTCGATCTGGCACGCCTGCTCTGCGAACAAAAGCCAAGCCTTGCGCGATACGTTCGTGCGTTCGCCGCCCAGGGGCAACATCAACCCTTTGGTCCCATAGAACTCCGTACACAGGAGGTCGTACGCTGGCGTGAGCGCGTAGCCGCCGTCGGGCGTCTCCATGAGCATGAGGTTCTTCAGGTGCAGGTCCCCATTGCGTACCCAATCCGAGAAGACGAACAGGCGAAAAAGCGCGAGAGCTGCATCTGCCCCAGCGTATTCACGCGCGATGAAGGCGCACTCCTCGGCCGTCGAGTCTTCCTTGTCCGCGGGGTCCTTGCCGGCGAGCTGGCAAAAGTCCATCACGTGGATCCGTGACCCCCTCGCGCCATCCGGCCTATCGAACCTCCGGGTGACGTAGGCGATGCTGCCATCGGCGAGCTCGACGAGTCCATGCTCGGCGACCTCGATACCGACGAGGCGCGCAAGCCGCATGGTCAGATGCTCGTTTTCGTTGATGTGCAGATATTGCGGGTGGGGAGGTTTGACGATGTGCGTGCTGTCTTTTTCGACGAGCAGGAGGCGCTTTCCGGCGTCGTCGAGGGCCGCGGGCCCCTTCGGCTGGTAGCCTGAAATCGAGAGGCGCCCTGCGTGCTCCTCGGCCCACGTGGTCACGGCGAGTCTGTCGAACGTGATGGCCGGCATCTCGGGCACGCCGAACACGGCCTCGATGCAGGCGCGATGGTACCGGCCCTCCGGCGTATCCGGCGGCTCCTCGCCGAGGCAGATCCAGCAGGCCGGCGTGCGCTCGGTCAATTCGTCTCCTCTGGCAAGACTTGCACGGCGCCCATGACGTCCCCCCCGACGTGGAGGAGCATGCCAAAGCGATCGTTTTTCCGCAAGCCGAGTCGGCGCGCGGTTTGATCGAAGAGGGGGCCTTCGGGGAGGAGGTTGGCGAAGAAGGGGTGGAGGGTGTTCTCGTCGGTGTACGGTTCGGGACGGAGGGGTAGGTTTGGCGCGAGAGGGCGGGCGCCGGGGGTTTGTCGGTAAGTGGGATCGTAGGTGAAGCGGGTGCCGGCGTTGGAGGAGGTTTCTTCGAGGAAACCGGCGAGCTTGCCGTGGAGAAGGACGCGGGCGCGGCGGGGGCGGCCGACGTGGAGGAGGGCGTGGATGTGGGCGTAGAGTTCGAGGTCCTCGTTCGCTTGCTCCCTGGCGCCAGGATTCACCGCACGCTCGGCGAGGTGTGCAACGGATCTGAGATTCCCGATGCGACGAGCGGCGCCCAACCGGATCCACTCATCGGTGGCTGTTTCTGCGAGATCCTCGCATGTACGACGAGCATCCGGTTCGTCCACTCCGAGCGCTTGTGCAGCCCAAAGCCTGACATCTTCCGGCACATCCGACTGGAGGCCACGGAGCATCTTTTTCCGAGCGGTCTCTCGCAACCCTTCGTCCGGTGAATCCCGCAAGATGTGCTCTGCCACCTCGGTGACGGTCCACGCGTCATCGGAGTTCAGCAACATCGCCCAGAGGCGCCGCAGCGGTTCGCCGCCGCGTCGCGGGTCCAGACGTAAGGCGTCCCCGATCGCCATACGGCGGATGCCCCCATCTTCGATACGAGGCAAGAGCATCTGGTATTCGGTCGCGATGAAAGACGTCAGACGGGGTTCCAAGCGCAGCCAACGGATGTACCGTTCTGCATCCTTGGGCAGTTGTTCCCGCAGACGTAACGACATCTCGGTATCCGGGATGATTTTACAGCCCCGGCGCTCCGCGACGAGAAACGACCAAACGTACGATCGCATATCGGATTGCTGCCGAACATGCGGAGCAACAGCCCGTAGCGCCTTTGCGGCATCTTCATTCGTGAAGGCGTACCTTATCAAGTCATCCAGGCAGGCTTTGTCATGCTCTGCACCTTGGGCGATCACCGCAAGAACTTCGCTCTCGTAGCCGACACCGAACAAAAGCCGTGCCGCTCGAAGACGGTAGAATTTCGTTTCGCTTTTCAGGAAATTTTGAAGCACCAACAGCGCGGCATCGATGTGGACATGGGCTAGAATCAAGAGCCGCGCGGACCGCTGGCGCACGTCCGCACCCGTGGATGTCTGCATGATTTGCAGCAGAATACGGATGGGTCGTTCATCAGCTTGGAAGGACATGCCAGCGGTATGAACGACACTAGCAAGAATATTGAATCGATGCAGGTCGTCTTCCTCCACAGCGGCGGCATCACAGAGGCGTTCTACCTCCTCGGAAGACCAACAACCGAACCTGGCCGCCTCACTGCAAACGGGATAGGGCGCGTTCAGGTGAGGACCGACCTTCGTACGCCCGACCTCGAGAGCATGCAACAGCACGGGAAGGCGACCTGACTTCCCGGCCGCAGCAATCAAAAGTGGGTACAGATCCCTATAACTTACATTTCCCTGGTCGATACGACGCTCTGTCGACCGCATCAACCGCTCGACATCGGGCCACTTGCCTGCACAACGCCGGAATGCGCGCAGGAATTCACTCTCGCGAATAGGCGGACTCCGAAGGATCCAGAACTCCAGGATCGCGTTAATTTCGCCAGCGAAAGTACGAACGGTTCCGCGCTCCAGGCTTCGCAGCTCCCCTAGCGCCTTGATGCAGAAAATTACGTGCCCATGCAGATCCCGGTAGACAACCGTCC
>JANMGF010000618.1:0-2969 GCA_031374535.1 Polyangium sp. (in: bacteria) | reverse complement strand
CGACGGTTTTCCTTTTGAGGGGCAACGACGGACGGGCCATCCTCACCCCGTGAGACTCGAAGACCTGGCCGTCATCGGAAACTGTCAATATTCCGCGCTGATAGATCGTACGGGGTCGATCGTGTGGTGTTGCCTGCCGCGGTTCGACGCCGAGCCGGTGTTCTCCTCCCTGCTCGACGAGAAGGACGGGGGGAGCTTCACGGTCGGTCCGGCGGGCGGTGAGCGGGGGGTGCAGCGCTACCTTCCGAACACGAACATCCTCGAGACCACCTTCCGCTCGCCCTCCGGCGCGTTCCGGGTGCTCGACTTCGCGCCCCGGTACTTCCAGAACGACCGGTTTTTCCGGCCGACCATGATCGTGCGTATCCTCGAGCCGCTCTCAGGCATGCCCCGCGTCCGCGTCCGTTGCGAGCCGCGCCTCGGCTGGAGCAAGGGCGTGCCCGGCCGGCTGATGGGCTCGAACCACATCCGCTACGAGGGTTTTTCGACCCAGCTTCGCCTGACGACCGACATTCCGCTGTCGTACGTCACCGACATCCCCTTCGCGCTCACCGAGCGCAAGCACCTCGTGCTCGCCTGGGGCCCGCCGCTCGAGGAGTCCTTGCCCACGGTCTGCGAGCACTTCCTCGGACAAACGCGTCGTTACTGGGAGCGCTGGGTCATGCACTGCGACATCCCGCCGCTCTTCCAGCAGGAGGTCATCCGCTCGGCGCTCGCGCTCAAGCTGCATTGCTTCGAGGACACGGGCGCGATCGTCGCGGCCATGACGACGAGCATCCCCGAGGCGCCGGGGAGCGGGCGCAACTGGGACTACCGCTACTGCTGGCTGCGCGACGCGTATTACGCGCTCGCGGCGTTCCGGCTGCTCGGGCACTTCGAGGAGCGCGAGCAGTTCATCCAGTACCTCTTCAACGTGGCCGCCGCCGCGTCCGATCTCTCGCTCGTCCCGCTCTACCGCGTCGACGGCACGCGTGATCTCGAGGAGAGCATCCTCGACGCGTGGCCCGGCTACGAGGGCCACGGGCCGGTGCGCGTCGGCAACGGCGCGGCCACGCAGCTCCAGCACGACGTCTTCGGCGAGATGGTCCTGGCGCTCGCGCCCGTCTTCCTCGACGATCGTTTCGTCGCCGAACGATCGACGCACGGCCTCGACCTCCTCGAGCGGCTCGCGCAGAAGGCGATCGAGGTGGCGGGCACGCCCGACGCGGGGATCTGGGAGTTCCGCTCCGGCGCGCGGCCGCAGACCTTCTCGAGCCTCATGTGTTTCTGCGCCGCCGACCGCATGGCCCGCGTCGCCGAGCGCCACCGGCCCGCGCGCGCGGCCCACTACCGCGCCGCCGCCGATCGCATCCGCGCCGAGATCCTGGAGAAGGCCTTTCGGCCCGACATGAACTCGTTCGTCTCGAGTTACGGCGGCGACGAGCTCGACGCGGCGCTCCTGCAGATGGCGCCGCTGCGTTTCTTGCCTCCGAACGATCCGCGCCTGCACGGCACGATCGACGCGATCCGCGAGCGCCTCTCGCACGGCGGCTGGCTCATGCGGTACCGCGGTGACGAGTTCGGGCAGACGAACGTGGCGTTCATCATCTGCACGTTCTGGCTCTGCGAGGCGCTCGCGGCGGTGGGCCGGGAGGAAGAGGCGCGCGTGGTGCTCGAGCGCGCCCGGTCCGCGCTTTCGCCCGTTGGTTTGCTCTCGGAGGATTACGAGACCCAGAACCTACGGATGTGGGGTAATTTCCCGCAGGCCTACTCCCACGTGGGCCTCATCCATGCCGCGTTCGCGGCTTCCCCAAGATGGTCCGACATTCTCTGAAGACGGCCGCCGTCCTCGCCGCCCTGTTCGCCTCGCTCGTCCCCGAGCTCGCCTTCGGATCCGAGGGCGCCGGCCACACCGATCCGATCGGCGCGGTGGTCCTCTACCTCGCGGTGATCCTCGCCGTGGCCAAGCTCGGCGGGGATCTCGCGGTGCGCGTGGGCCAACCCGCCGTGCTCGGTGAGCTCGTCGCCGGCGTCGTGATCGGCAACCTCGGCATGCTCGGCGTTTCGACGTTCGAACCGATCAAGACCGACGCGAGCATCGACATGCTCTCGCGGCTCGGCGTGCTCGTGCTCCTCTTCGAGGTCGGGCTCGAGTCGACCGTCGCGCAGATGCTCAAGGTGGGCATCACGAGCTTCTTCGTGGCCACGCTCGGCGTGATCGTGCCGTTCGGGCTCGGCTGGCTCTTCGGCGCGTGGCTCCTGCCCGACGCGAGCCCGTACGTGCATGCCTTCCTCGGCGCGACGCTCACCGCGACGAGCGTCGGCATCACCGCGCGCGTGCTCCAGGATCTGAAGGAGTCGCAGAGCCCGGAGGCGCGCATCATCCTCGGCGCGGCCGTCATCGACGACGTGCTCGGCCTCGTGATCCTCGCGGTCGTGACGGGCACGATCACCGCGGCCGATCGCGGCGGATCGATGAGTTACCTCGAGATCGGGATCGTGTTCGGCAAGGCGGCAGCCTTCCTCGTCGCCTCGCTGGTGATCGGCGCGAAGCTCTCGCGGCGCCTCTTCCCCGTGGCTTCGCGTCTACGCGCGCGCGGCGTCTTGCTCGCGCTCGGGCTCGCGTTCTGCTTTCTGTTCTCGTGGCTCGCGGGCATCATCGGCCTCGCGCCGATCGTGGGTGCGTTCGCCGCGGGCCTCGTGCTCGAGGACCTGCATTTTCGCGACTTCGTCACGCGCGGCGAGATGACGCTCGAGCACCTCATCCAGCCGATCTCGGCCTTCCTCGTGCCGATCTTTTTCGTGCTCATGGGCATGCGCACCGACCTCCGCGCCTTCGCGCAGCCGGGCGTCCCGCTGCTCGCCGTCGGCCTCACGTTCGCGGCGATCGTGGGCAAGCAGGCGTGCTCGCTCGGCGTGGGTTGGGGGGGGCGTCAGCCGAGCGTGGATCGGCTGAGCGTGGGCATCGGCATGGTGCCGCGCGGCGAGGT
>JANMGF010000597.1:0-11288 GCA_031374535.1 Polyangium sp. (in: bacteria) | reverse complement strand
CTTCGGCGCCGCGGGGTCGTCATAGTACCAGGCGAGCCCGGCCGCGGGGCACTCGGCCTCGGATTTCACCTTCGGGATGATGACGGAGATCCCGGACTCCGGCGTGTACTGGACGTTGATCGCGTCGTAATTGATGTTCTGGCCCGCGTCCGGCTGCGGGATGAGGTACGAGCAGGAGAGCGCGGCGCCACGAATCTCGTTCATCGCCTTGAGGAACTGCGCGGTGGCGTCCTGGTTCGTGTCGATGATGAACGCCGTTCCGGTACCGCCGGCCGCGGCGACCTGGTTCAATGCCGAAAGCTCTGAACCGACGCCGATCACGAAGGTCTTGATGCTCGGGACACCAGCGAACGCGGCCGCGGCCACGGCGTTGACGCCACTCACGCTGCTATCGCACCCGCTCGGGTCGCCGTCGGTCGCGAGCACGACGATCGCCGTGTGCGTCGGGTTCTGGACTGACCATTGCTTCGTATAATCGACCGCGCCCTGGAGCGCGGGGACGGTCGGGGTGCCGCCGCCCGGGGAGTGGGCGTTCATCGAGTTGATGATCGTCGTGCCGACCGCCGGCAGAGGAGCGATCGGTACGTCGGGCGCCGAGTAATCGGAGACGTCGCACGAATCGCCGCTCGCACCTTCACAGACGCCGGGAAAGCCGGGGAGCGGCGCGGTGCAGGGCCCACAAGCAGCGGGGCCACAATCGGCGGCCGTCGCGCAAAACCCGATGTTCGGGCACATGATGCCGCTGTCGATCGGAAAATACTGAATGCCGACGCCGATCCCCGCGGCCGCGGGCTGCTCGACGAAGCCCTTCAAGGCAGCCTTGGTCGCGTTCCATTTCGACGTACCACCCGCGTCCTCCGTCATCGAGCCGGACTGATCGAACATGATGTACATGTCGAGCGGCACCTGCTCGGCCTTGTTTTTCGTGGCGGCGCAGCTACTGCCGCCGCCCACGCCCGGACCGGCTCCGCCGGCGCCCGCCGGAATGAAGCCGCCTCCCTCACCGCCATTTCCACCGTTGCCCGCGCCGCTCGGGTTCCCCGCGCCGGAGCCGTTTTCACTGCTCGAATCGCCGAACTCGCTGCCACCACCCGTCGCCGAGCAGGCCGCGATGATCACGCCGGACAGCGCCGCCGCACAAACGCCCCTCGATACGCCCGTTGAGAACCAGCCGCTACGCATGTTCAAAGCCCTCCAAGGCCGCGATCGGAACAGCCGAGCCGGCTGGCCGTCAAGCCCCGCGCGCACGTTTTCCACACAAAAAGCCAGGTTCGGGCTTCCGTCCGTCACTGCTGACGCAAATCTCCACAGGGAGCACCCTTCGCCGCCGATCCGCGCGAGGCGACGGCGACGGCACCCCAGCCGTTGCCCGCTCGCCTCGAATGGCGTGCCCGTTGCCCAACGGCATCCGTCGGGAGGATCATGGGCACACAGAGCACGTCCACCGGATGGAGTCGGAGCCTGGTAGGGAATACCCTCGTCACGGTGGGCGCACTTTCCAGCGCGTTCGGGGCGGTCGGTTGGCTCTCGGCCCTGCGTTCCCCGTCGATCCTGGCCATCATGCTCGGGTTCGTCTGTTATGGCCTGCTGCCACTCGTGGTAGGAATCGCCCTCGTGTGGCGCGGGCTCGGCGTGATCGAGGATGTCGAGTCGGCGCGGCGCGTGGATGCGATGAGCCGCGAAATGCTGCTCGATGCGTTGCGAGGCGGCGGCGCGACGGCCCGGGAGGTCGCGGTGAAGCTTTGCTTGCCGAGCCCGCGTGAAGCGGAGCGCGCGCTCGACGGCCTCGTGCGTGAGGACCTCGCGAAGCTCGACGTCACGGACGACGGCGAGCTCGTCTACCGGAACGCCGAGAACGACACGTTCCGTGTTCGCGACCGCGACATGAACTGATCTCATAACGACATCCGTGAACCGTTTGTGTACATTCCTTGCCATGGCTGACTTCGGACGCTCTCGTTCTCTCCCGCGACGTTGGCTCGTCTCGAGGATTCCCATGATTTCCCCGCGCCACGCCCTCCTGCTCGTGCCCGCTCTCCTCCTGGCTTGCCAGGATCCGCCGCCCGCACCGGCGCCCGCGTCCCCGTCCCCCAGCGCGTCCGCTGCGGCGGCGCCCCCCGCGCCCACGCCCACGCCGGAGCCGCCCGCGGCAAAGCCCGCCGCGACGCAGGAAAAGCCGCCGGAGTGGATCACGGCGCAACACGTGCTCGTCGCTTACAAGGGCGCGAAAAACGCGCCGGCGACGGTGACGCGTTCAAAGGCGGACGCGAAGAAGAGGGCCGAAGAGGTCGCCGCGAAGGCGAAGGCGGGCGACGATTTCACGGCGCTCGTGAAGGAATACTCCGACGACACGGCGACCCTGGACAGGCTCGGCAGCGTGGGGAAGTTCAAGCCGGAGGGAATGGTCAAACCCTTCAGCGAAGCGGCGTTTGCGTTGAAGGTGGACCAGGCGAGCGCCGCGGTGGAGACGCCGTTCGGGTTTCACGTGATCAAGCGCAATCAGTAAAACCCGCGCGGCGTTCCCCTCGTCATTCGGCCTTCCACTCCGTGCGCTGCACGACGGGCAATTGCAGCGCGCGCTCGCGGTCGAGGTCCAGAGAGCCGAGGTGGATCGCCAGCGGGGATTGCACCCACTTGAAGATCGATTGCGTGAACAGGCGCGCGAACTTCTCCGCCCAGGCCGCGAGCGTCGCCGGATCACGCTCCGGGAACACGCTCGTCAAGGCGCGCGCCACCTCGTTCGGCGCGAGTTTTTCCGCACCATAAAGATAAAGGCACGCGTCGAGCACCTCGAAGGGCATGAGCTCCGCCTCGCCCGACTGGTTCGCCGCGAGCTCGGGGCCCGCCGTGGTGTCGAGCGTCGCGCGGATGCCCGGATATCCGAACCGCTTCTCCAGCCGCTCGAGCAGCGCGATGACCACGGTCTTCGGCAGATTGGCGATCACGCTGAAGGCGCCCTCGAGATCACCGCCCACGGTCGTGTAACCAAGCGCCTTCTCGCTCATGTTTCCCGTTTGCAGGAAAAGCGCGCCGCTCGTGTTCGACCAGTTCCACATGCGTTGCCCACGAATACGCGCCTGCACGTTCTGCCGCGTGAGCTCCGTCGGCTCCAGGCCACCCGCGCCGAGCATCGTCCGGGTCGCGTCGAGCTCGCGCCCGAACGCCTCCTCGATCGGCACGACCATGAAAGAGACGCCGAGGTCGTCGCAGATCCGCGCGGCTGCATTCTGCGTCGCGTCGCTCGAATAACGGGAAGGCATGTAGAAAGCGCTGATCATCGAGCCCGCCTTCTCGCGTTGCGCGGCGCCCTCGAGCTCGGGGTGGAGGAGCTCGGCGGCGCGATGCGCGATGAGCAAGGTGAGGAGCGAATCACGCCCGCCCGAGAGCGCGAGGCCAATGCGGCGGAACGCGCCGGTCTTGCGATAATAGTCGGCGACGCCGAACGCGAGGGCGTCGTGAAAATCGTCGAGCAGCTCGTCGCGCGGGGTCTTCTCCGGCAGGCTCGCCGAGGGCAGGAAAAACGAGGTTCCCCGCGGAGGCGCCGGATAACGAAGATTCGATCTTTCGGCCGTCTTCTCGTGGAAAGCAACCACGGGCACGCTCTCCTGCTCGCGCCGGAACGCCTCGAGGTCGCTCCGCCACGTGCTCGCCTCGCGCCGGCATCGCGTCGTCCGATCGAGGTCGACGACCGTCGCCGAATACCCCTCGCGAAACCGCGGCGCCTCCAGCATGGGCCGGCCATTCTGATTGACGAACCCACCTCCATCGAAGACGAGCCCGTCATTACCACCGACGAGGTTCGCGTACGCGATCGTGCACTGGTTGTCCGAGGCCCGCGTCGCGATCATCTCCCGCCGCGTCCCCACGACGCCCGCGCGGAACGGCGAGGCCGAGAGGTTACACACGATCTCCGCCCCCGAGTAGCAGCGCCGCCGCATCGGGCCGTCCGGAGACCAGATGTCCTCGCAGACCTCGAGCGCGAGCGTGCCGAAATCGAACTGGTAGATCCGATCGCCGCAGAACACGCCGTGCGTCTCGAGATCCATGCCCGGCACGCCGCGGGAGAAGACGCGCGCCTCGTAGAAAACGTTGTACGTCGGCAGCTTCTCCTTCGGCGTGTACGCGAGGATCGCCCCGCCGTGCACGAGGGCGCCGACATTAAAGAGATCGCCGCCCACGCCGACGGTCAAACCCACGACGAAGACCGTACGAAATCGCGCGGTCTCGGCCGCGAATCGCTCGAGCTCGCGCCGCTGGCTCTCGACGAAGGCCTGCCACTGCACGAGGTCCTCCGCCGCATATCCGCCGATGACCTGCTCGGGGAACACCGCGAGCGTGACGTCGTCCTCGGCCATCGCCGACGCGAGGCGAATGCACCGATCCGCGTTCGAGCGGACGGCGCCGACCGTCGCGTTCACGCTGGCAACCCCGATCTTCACGAGCCTCATGGAGGCCGAGCGTAGCAGTGGGAGGGTCGAGACGTCAGCTAACGCGGCAGGAGCGTATCGGCGAGCGTGATCAGGCGATCGATCTCCGCCTGCGTGAGGTGCGTGTCGCTCTTCACCTGCGCTCCCTCGGCACGAAACACGATGGGCGCGAAGAGGCGAACCTTCACGATCCCGAGGTTCAGCGAGGTCGCGCGGTCGATCGAAGCGGTGAGCGACGCGGCGTCCGAGGTCGCCTGGACGGGGTCGGTGCTGTCAGCCGTGCTCGACACATCGACGCCGCCGTCCGCGGCGAGGCGCAAGCGCGCGACAGACGAGCGGATCGTCGGCGGCACCGGCGGCGCGTTGGAGGCGGAGAGGCTCCGCGACGGGTCGAGCGCGGTGGCGATGACGACCTCGGGGCCTTCCGCGTCGGGGAAGCCGCCCGTGCCCTCGAAACGCGTGGCCTGCGACGCGAGCGACTCGGGCAAGATCGCGAGAAAGCCGTCTTCCACGATGGCGACGACGCGGGTTTGTCCACGCACCGTGACGCGCGCCGCAGGTACGGTCGAGGCGGTGATCCATTCGCCGCGCGGCTCGCTGCGGGCGATCATCATGTTGAGCCCTGCCCGCGCGCGCTCTTCGTCGAGCTTGTGCTGCACGATCGCGACCACGAGATCATCGCGCGTCACGCCCGTCGAGGCGACGTAGGCCGCGACGACGTCGCCGGTCGCGTCGATGCCCGAGCCTTCGAGCATGGAGCGGAGCGGGTTCATGGCGCGAACCCGGAGCTCGAGCGGATGGCCACGCAGGCGCTCGGCCCAGACCATCACGCCGACACGCCCGCCGACGATCGTGCGCGCAATCTCCGCGGCGTTTTTCGGCCTGGGCGCGGGCGGAGCGACGACCTCGGGCCCCTCGCCCTGGCTCGCCCCACAGCCCGACGACACGACCGGCGTCACGAGAGCGAGCAGGAGGACGACCGAACGGAAGCGAATCGTCACCAGACCAGGTTAGCGCCAGCGCGGTGGGGATGCTAGGGGCCGACGTCATGAGCCACGGTCCGAAGAAGGTCGGTATTCTCGTTGGCGGGGGCCCGGCTCCGGGCATCAACGCCGTCATCGGCGCAGCGACGATCCGCGCGGCCCTCTCGGGCTACGACGTGGTCGGGATCCAGGACGGGTTCCAGTGGATCATGAAGGGCGACCTGGAGCACGCCCGCACGCTGTCCATCGACGACGTGAGCCGCATCCACTTCCGCGGAGGCTCGTACCTCGGGATCTCGCGCGCGAATCCTACGAAGTCGAAGGAGCTGCTCGAAGAGACGGTGCTCTCGCTCCTCCGGCTCGAGGTGGACAAGCTCATCACGATCGGCGGCGATGACACGGCTTTCTCCGCGTCCCAGGTCGCGCTCCAGTCGAAGGGGCGCCTGCGGGTCGTGCACGTGCCGAAGACGATCGACAACGACCTCGATCTGCCAGGCCACGCGGACACGTTCGGCTTCCAGACGGCGCGCCACATCGGCGTCGGGCTCGTCGAGAACCTGATGGTCGACGCGAAGACCACCCATCGCTGGTACTTCGTGGTCGCGATGGGCCGCAAGGCGGGGCACCTCGCGCTCGGCATCGGCAAGGCCGCAGGCGCGACGTTGACGCTCATCCCCGAGGAGTTCCCGCGTGAGGGGCACGTGCCGCTGAAGACCGTGGTGGACCTCCTCGCGGCGGCGATCGTGAAGCGCCTCGCGACGGGGCGCGCCGACGGCGTGGCCATGATCGCCGAGGGGCTCGTCGAGCGCATGGAGGAGCACGATCTCGAAGGGCTCGCAGGCGTGGAGCGGGACGCGCATGGGCACGTGCGGATCGCGGAGATCGCGTTCGCCGAGATCCTGAAGGCCGAGGTGCAGAAGCGCCTCAAGCAGTTTGGGGTCAAAGCGACGATCATCCCGAAGAACATCGGCTACGAGCTGCGTTGCGCGGACCCGATCCCGTTCGACATGGAGTACGCGCGGGATCTCGGGTATTGCGCCGCGAAATACCTCGCCGAGGGTGGCACCGGCGCGCTCGTCGCGATGGTGCAGGGCTCGTTCCAGGCCGTGCCGTTCGACACGATTATGGATCCGAAGACGGGCCGGATGCGCGTGCGGATGGTGGACATGTCGAGCGATCGGTACATGATCGCGCGGCGGTACATGCTGCGGCTGCGCAAGGACGACTTCGAGGACTCGAGCCAGCTGGCGAGGTTCGCGAACGTGCTCGACATCTCGATCGAGGCCTTCCAGCAGGAGTTCGGCTACCTCGTGGAGCAAGAGCCCATGCCACGCACGTTTTACCCGGACGAGCGGGTGCAGCCCTCGATCATGCCGCCGCGCAAGTGAGGGAACACCGCATGGAGCCCTTTTTGATCCGCCTCGCGAACGCGGGGGACGTCTCGATGCTCGCGCAAAACCACCGCGCGATGGCCCTGGAGACCGAAGGAAAAACCCTCGATACGGAGACGACGCGGAAGGGCACACAGGCGGTGATCGAGGACGCGGCGAAGGGGTTTTACCTCGTGGCCGAGCGCGAGGGCGTGACCGTGGGGCAGCTCCTCGTGACGTTCGAGTGGAGCGACTGGAGGACCGGGACCTTCTGGTGGATCCAGTCGGTGTACGTCGCCGAGGGCGCGCGGCGCACGGGCGTCTACCGCGCGCTGCACGATCACGTGCTCGCGAAGGCGCGGGAAGACAAAAACGTCTGCGGCGTGCGGCTCTACGTGGACAAGGACAATGCCCGGGCGCAGGCGACCTACGCGGCGCTCGGGATGAGCCCCGCGCATTACGATTTTTTCGAGATCGATTTCGTGCTCGGTCGAGGCTGAACGAAACCTCAGAAGTCGGGGAGCATAACGCGTGATCCGGCGCGCACGTCGAAGGCGTAGGTGAGCGTGCGGGTCGCGTGGGGGCCGACGTCGACCGTCGCGCGCAAGAAGCCGTCCTTGTCCTGCGTGAAGGGGCCGGCCTCGGCGAGGTGGATCTCGACGTCCTCGATCTCGCTGACCGGGATCCGCTCGATGACGAGGACCTTCCGCGATTTGTTGGAGAGGTTCGAGAGGTAAAGCGTGACCTTGCGATCGAGGCGTTGCGCGCCGGTGATCGCTTGCGTGTCGCGTTTTTCGTCCTCGCTCCGGCGCACGCGGATCGCGTCGTCGGGGCCGAAGCCGAGCTCGAAGGGTTCGCCCTTGCCCACGAAATCGAGGCGCGCACGACCGACGAGGCTCGGGCCACGCGCGAGGCGGACAGGGCCCGCGAGCAGAGGTCCCGCGCCTTCGAGCGTGGCGGTCGCGCGGAGATGGGCGGCAGGGGATCGGGCGGCGATGACCAGGCGCGCGAGCTCGGCCTTCACGGTCACGCGGCCGATCTCCACGCGGCACGGGCGGCCGTTCGAAGGGAGGGATGCGCGCTCCTTGCCGGCGTAGGTGATCGGTTCGCCGCCGTCGTCGACGCCGGGCATCTCGGAGGCCGCGCGATCGCCGCCTTCGAGCCCCGCGAGCTGGATCGATTGCTCGCGCGCGGCGACGACGATGTGCCTGCGCTCCTCGTCGGTCTTCTTGCGGCTCCCGAGCACGTCGTCGGCGAGGAGGGGCGGCGAGGCTGCGCGGGTAGGGCGGGCCGTGGAGAAACGAAGCTCGACGTCGTCCCAGCGCTCGCCGGTGCGTTGCCAGGCAGCGGCGTACGTGACGATCTCGACCGAACCCGAGGCCGCATCGGGCCCGTCCGCGACGAGGCGCGCGAGGTGCTCGGGGCGCCAGAGCGCGCAGGGCAAACGGTAGGTGAGCTCGACCTCGACGTCGCCCGCCTCGGTTGCGTCGAGCTCGACCTCGATCACGGCGTCGTAGCGGGGGCTCGATGCGCGGCCTTCGGCGAGGCGGGTCTCGGCGCGGCGCTGATCGAGGTCGGCCTGGGCGCGCTCTTCGCGGACACGAGCGACGCCTTCGAGCGTGGCCTTCGCGGCCTCGTCGATCGCGCGCCATCCATCGCGGTAGGAGCCGATCACGGCCGGATCCGAAGCTTTTCGCGGGCCAAGCGCGGCGGACTTCACCCATTGTGTGGCGAGCTCGTAATGGTGCGTGAGCCCGCGTTGCATTCGCTCGATCGCACGATCGGCCGCGGCCACGCGATCCCGCGCGGCGCGTGCCTCTCGTTCGAGCGCCTCGATCTGCTCACGCCCGAGCGCTCGCTCCTCGTGTGCGCGCCGGAGCACGCGCGCCGAGAGCACACGCGCCTCGCCCTTCACGACTTTGGCCTGCACGGTGCCGTCGTCGACGAGGAGCGAGATGCCCGCGATCGACTCCCAGCGCGCGCCCTTCGCGACGCGGATCGACGCGCGACGCACGACCTCGGCGCGATCCTCGAACAAAGTGACACGTTGGGCGCGGCTCGGATGTGCGCGCTCCTGCGCGGGTTCGTCCGAACGAACCTGCTCCACCACGGGCTCACTCACGGCGGTTTCCTCCGACGATCTCGCTCTTGGCGGGCAGCTTGACGCGGTAGGCGTAGGTGATCCGGGCCTTGCCGCTCGGGGGCACCTCGACGCGGAAACGACGGCCGCCGCGCACGGGCGCGCCGATGTCCGATTGATCGTAGACCTCGGGCTCGGGTTCGGCGGAGGTGAGCTTGACCGAGACATCCTTGTCGTCGGTCACGGGGACACGCTCCAGGATCTCGACGACGATGGCGATGCCGATCGAGGAGGTGAGATCCACCGTGACGTGGTGATCGACGATCGTGGATCCGCCGAGCAAACCGGCCGTGCTCTCCTCGACACGAGCGTTCCGCGCGACGCGCACGCGATCCTCGACGCCGAGGCCGACCTGCACGAAGCCGCCACGATCGACGGCGGCGAACTCGGTGGTCGTGACGAGCGCGCCTTCGAGGAAGACATCGACGGGGCCTGCGCAGAGCGGCGCGCCGAGGGGGTTCTCGATGCGGGCCTCACGAAAGATCTCGCTCGTTTCGCGCGGAACACCACGGAAACGCGGGCTCGCAGGGCCCTCGCCCACGGTCACGTGTACGCGGTGCGGGCGGCCGTTCGAGGGGACGTCGCCACGACCTTCGGCGTCGTAGCGGTAATCGAAGCGGCCGCGGGAGAGGAGAGGGTCCTGCGTACGTGCAGGGCTTGGCATGCTTTCGATGCGCTCCGAGGCGCGGCTCGCCTCGCGGCGGGAGGCGTCGTCGGGGGTTTTGCCGAGGCGACCGCGGCGGGGTTTGTCGGAGGCATCAGCGAGCACGAGGGCGTCGAACTCGAGCCAGCTGTCGTCGGGTTCGAGGGGCGGGGGCGGCGCGGGTTCTTCGTCATCGGCGCTTTTCTCCTCCAGAAAACCTTCGGAGCCGCCGCCGCCATAACCGCCGAGCGACGCGCCGCCTTTCGGGGCCGGCGGGGCCCTCCTGGCTTTCTTGGGCGCCTGCGGCATCGGGGCGGCAGACCTGAGCATCTCCATCGGCGCGGAGAGCGAGGCTGGCGGCGCCATTGCCTGCGCGGGCGATATCGACGAACCCGGGGGAGGCGGCGGGGGCGGCGCCGCAGGCCGCGCGGGCGGAGGTGGTGGGTCGCGGCGCGGCGCGCGGGGCAACTTCGCCATCGCCGCGTCGTAAGGCTCGAACATCACGTCGAGCCCGGGCGGCGGCGGGCGATATCCGCGCTTCGCAGGGCTTTGCGCCCGGCCAAACCGGAGCGACTGGAGCTCGGGCAAACGCGCGTCGTGCACGAGATCCGCGGTCGAGAGCGAAAGCTCGACGTCCTTCCAGTCCTCCCCCGAGTCCTGCGCGACGAGCGCGTCGAGCTCGATCCGGACGCGCGTCGCATTTTTCGTGAGCCAGGCCTTGTAGGTCGGCCACCAGCGCGCGGCGAGCACGACGTACTCGATCTCGAGGGTTTCGACAGGGCCTTGCCCCGCGCCGAGGCGCACGTGACACGCGAGGGTCGGTCGGGACGCTCCTTCGCGCTCCTCGGTCGTCGCCTGCGATTCGGCGAGCTGCGTGGCCTCCATCCCGCGCTTGACACGTTCGAGGGAAGCGTCGATCTCCGCGAGGCGCGCGTCGAGCGTGGCGAGCTCCTCCTGGGCGAGGCGCGTGGTCGCGAGGGCGTCGGCGATCCGCGCACGAGGATCGGCCTGTCGGAGGCGACGACCCATGCCGAGGTCGAAGGACAAACCAGCGAGCAGGTTCCGGCGGCCCGTGGCGTGCGTGCGTTCGTCGATCAGCGCGTCGTGCTCGGCTTTGAGGGCGCGCATGCGTTCGAGCGCCGTTCCTCTGCGGGCGGGCCCTTCGGGTACGACGAAACGCGCGGCGACGGAGACGACCTCACGCGCGCCCGTGGCGAGCGCGCGAAAGCTCGATGGTTCGGAGAGCGGGGTGACGCCGGAGATCACGAGCTCACACGGCTCGCTGGGGAGCGCGGAGGGAAGCGTGACGACCCGGGTGACGAGGGCGCCGCGCGCGTGGACCACGACGCGACGGATGCTGCTGCCAAGGGCGAGCGAGGTCATGGGCAGGGAGAGGATACGCGAGTCGACGCGCGGTTTCCCTGCGAAAGAAGAGGGATAGGTGTCAGGGCGAAAAGCGCGCCACGAACAGGTCGAGCCCGCCCTGGCTCACGAGTGGATTCACGGGCTCTCCCAGATCGATCGTCCCGGCAAACCCGCCCACGACGAGCATGTTCGAATCGTCCTGCGCGGCCACGCCCCAGCCGCGTTGCGCTTTGTCGTCGCCGTCGGTCCTCGCCCAGAGGAGCTTGCCGTCGCCGCCGGCGTATTTCGCGACAAACAGATCCACGGATCCCGCGGACGGGACCGGGCCGGCGCCAAAATCGATGGATCCGTCGAAGCTCC
>JANMGF010000592.1:0-2593 GCA_031374535.1 Polyangium sp. (in: bacteria) | reverse complement strand
TCGCCAGCGTTTCTTTGTCGTTCATGGCTCCCCGAAGGCGTGAGCTAGCTACAAGGGACTACCTTAGCGCACGCGGGATGCACGAGAAAGCGCCGCGGGAGCAAGCTCACCCTTCTTCGGCATGCTTCCTCACAAGTAAATCGTCGAAATATGCGGGTTCGCCGAACCCTGTCCGTCCACGCGCAGATGCGGTGCACCCGCCAGCCGGCATGGTAGGGTCGAACCATATGTCGGGCGATTTCGTGGTCGTCGTGGACGCGGACCTCTCCGCTTACCGGGCGCTCGTCGAGGGGCTACCGTCCGACACGTTCGATGTCGTGTCCGTCGCCACGGCAAGGGCCGGCTTCAACGCGGCCTGCGCCCTCGAACCCCACGTGATCGTGGCTTCCCTGGATCTGCCGGACGCCGACGCGATCGAGCTCGCAAGCGTGATCCGCGGCCATGACACACGCGTCGCCTACACGCCGCTCGTCGTTCTGACCACCTCCGACACCGAAGCGACGAGGCTCGCCGTGCTGCAAAGCGGCGCGGATGTCGTCCTCTCCGCCCCCATCGATCCCGCCGAGCTCGTGGCCCAGGTAAACGCCATGATCGCCATGGGCGAGCGGATCCGTGAGCTCGAACGGGGCCAATCGATCCTGCCCCCCGCGAGCGACGGAGAGACCTTCGCCGTGCTCGGCGACCCGACGAAAATGTCGATCGCCAGCGTGCTCGGGGCCTTGGAGCTCGAAAAAAGAAGCGGCGAGCTCAGGTTCTCCAGCACGACGAGCCCGAGCCGCCTCGCCCTGTCCATCGCCTCCGGGGTGATCGTCGAAGGCACGCTGGATCAGGAGAGCATTTCCCCGCTCGAAGCGATCAAGGCAGCCCTCACGTGGTCGGGAACACAGTTTGGGTTCGTACCGAGGGACGCCGTGCCGGCGCCGCCGGGGGCAAAACCGCTCGGGGCGCTCTTGATCGCGGCGTTCAACGAGACCGAGCCGAGTGATCGGCTGGCGCACGAGATCGAGGCGAGTCAACGGCTGCTCGGGGAGACGGCGGCGAGCCTCAAGCTCGCGGAGTCGGTCGCGGGGCTTCGATCGACGGGGATGTTCTGGTTCGGCGAGTCGTCGGCGGCGCCGCGGCTGGAGGACACGGCGGCGGGTCGCAAGTTCTTGCGCGACACGGCGGCGGGGCTTCGGCTGGGGAGCACGACGGCCGCGGGGCTGCGGATCTCGGAGTCGGTCGCGGGGCTCAAGCTCGGGGAGACGGCGGCGGGGATCCGCGTCGGGAACACGACGAGCGGCAAGGTCGCGCCTGCGCCGGCCCCCGACCTGACGAGCACGCTGACGAGCTTCGATCAACGCGAGACGCCTCCGCCGCCGCTGCCCGATTCGCAGCGGACCTCGACACGGATTCGCGTCTCGAAGCCCGACCTTTCCCCCGAGAAAGCGGCCATGCGAGGCACGCTTCGGGGGCTGGAGGTCGAGCAGGTGGTGAAGTCTTCGCGTGACGGGAGCTCGTCAGGCTAGCGCAGCGGGCGACACGATCCGGCCGGCGATCGCGCTGGCGGCGACGACGAGCGGGCTCGCGAGGTAGACCTTGCCGGGGCCGGAGCGGCCGGGGAAGTTGCGGTTGATCGCGGAGACGGTCACCTCGTTCGGGGTGAACGAGACGCCCGGACCGGCCTTGATGCACGCGCCGCACGAGGGGTCGACGAGCTCGGCGCCGGCGCGCTCGAAGATCTCGATGTAGCCCTTCTGCTCGGCGTAACGGCGGATGTCCTGCGAGCCGAACTGGATGTAGAGGTGCACGCCCTCGGCGACACGTTTGCCCTGCTCGACGGCGGCGCGGAGCACCTCGGCGTACATGTCCATGTCCGCCTTTTTCCCGCCCGTGCACGAGCCGCCGTACGCGATGTTGATCTTCACGTCGCCGCCCGCGACGTCGGCGAGGGAGCGGAGAGGCACGCCGTTGCGCGGGTCGCCCGGGGTCGCGACCATCGGCTCGATCGTGGCGAGGTCGACGTCGAAGACCGCCATGTACGTGGCGCCCTCGTCGGCGCGTACGATCCGCGCGCGCACGGCGTCGGCGTCGAGGCCGCGTTGCTTGACGAGGTAGTCGACGATCACCTCGTCGGCCTCGATGATGCCCGTGAAACCGCCCGCCTCGACGGCCATATTCGTGAGCGTCGCGCGCTCGTCGAGCCCCATCGCGCGCACGCCGTCGCCCGCGAACTCGAGCACCTTGCCGATGCCCTCGCCGCTCTTCCAGAACGGCTGCGAGAGCAGGTAAAGCATCACGTCCTTGGCCGTGACGCCCGGACGAAGCAACCCGCGCAGGTTGAAGCGCGCCGACTCCGGCACGGCGACACGCACGTCCCGCGTGAGCCACGCGTTCGCCATGTCCGTCGAGCCCACGCCGAAGGCGAAGCAGCCGAGCGCGCCCGCCATGCAGGTGTGCGAGTCCGTGCCCGCGACGACCTCACCGGGGAGCGCGATCTCCTCGATGACCTTGTTGTGGCAGATCGCCTCGGATCCGACGGTCTTTCCCTCGCGTACGACCTCGCCGTAGAGCTTCACGTGGTGCTTCTGGGTGAACGTCTCCTGCACCGTGG
>JANMGF010001574.1:0-10494 GCA_031374535.1 Polyangium sp. (in: bacteria) | reverse complement strand
AGGAGATCGCATCGATGCCGAGGTCGTTGAGCGCCATGCAGACGAGCGCCGCGGACATCCGCTCGCCGGTGGTCAGGAGCATGTCCATCTCTCGGCCGGGGCGGGTGTTGGACACCTGGCTGGCGAGCGCGATGAGATTGTCGGTCGTCTTGCCCATTGCGCTGACGACGACGACGACGTCGTTGCCCGCTCGTTTCGCGGCGACGACACGATCGGCCACCCGCACGAGTTTGTCGACGTCGGCCACCGAGGAGCCGCCGTACTTCTGCACGATGATCGGACGCCGCCTACCGGGGTTTTCACGGACTTGCACGAGGAACCTCGAGGAGAAAGTGCGCGCGAGGGCGCCTTCGCCGTCCGCTACCATGAGCGCGAGGAAGGGGCCAAACGCAAGGCGAAGCTAGTCCTCTTCGCTCGCGCCCATCATCTCGTAAAGCTCGGCCTCCGACGGCCTGCCCTCGGCCCGCGCCGTCTCGGCGAGCCGCGCGAGTACCCCACGACGCCGCGGCCCAAGCTCGTATCGAACGTCGTCGCCGCCCTCCTCGATACGCGCCGAGAGCAGCGCCAAAAGCTCGAGATCGCGGCCGAGGCGAGCGAGCGCGTCCGCGAGGCGGAGCGCGACCTCGTGATCGTTCGGGTTGGCGCGGAGCTTGTCGGTGAGGCGCTCGACGAGGATCTCGTCGGCCTCCTCGTCCTCGAAAGGCGTGTCTTCCAGCGGCTGAGCGGGCTCGACGAGCGACGGAGAAGGCGTGGAGACCGGCGAACGAACGGACGGCGGGACGTCCTCTTCGGGCGCGGCGACTTTGGGGGACGGCGGGGGAGCGACACGGCCGAGCTCGGTCGCGATGCGGCGGAAGGCGGCGCCGATCTGGCGATCACGCGGGCGGAGCCGCAACGCGACGCCGAGGTGGCGCTGGGCAGCGCGCAGATCGCCGCGCGCGTTCTCCTCGATGTCGGCGGCCTCGACGAGCATGACAGCGACGGCCGCCGCGCGATCGGGATCGTCCGGCGAGACGGACTCCGCCGCGTCCCTGAGCCGCGCGAGCGCGAGGGATGCGCCCGCGAGATCCCCGAGCTCGGCGCGCCATCGACCTTCGAGGGATCGCGCCTCCGCGGTCTGCAAGAGCCCCGGCGGGATCGCCCGGACCCGCGCGATCGCAGCCGGACGATCGGACGCATGATCCACGAGCCCACGCGCGAGCTCGATCTCGACCGAAGGCAACGTGCGCCCCTGGCGCGCGGCGAGCGACGCGGCGCGCGCGAGCAGATCCAGGGCACGACGTCCCTCCCCTGCCGCGCGTAACGAGAGCGCGAGGCCGAGCGCCGCCTCGGGGCTGTCGGGCGCATACCGGAGCGCCCGTTCGAAAAGCATCCGTGCCTCGGCGACGTAACCACGCGCGAGGAACGCGTCGGCCGCGCGGCTCCAGATGCGATGGCGCGCCTCGGGACCCCGCGCGGCGGCTTCGAGGTGCTCGGCGTCCGTCCTCGCGCCCTGGGCGTCCCCCACGTCGAGCCGCGCGACGATCCGCGCCCAGCGCGCGTCCTCGAGCATCGGTGACCGCGCCACGGCCTGATCGAGCGCGTCGAGCCGTTGCCCGAGCTCGGGCGCGATCCGGGCGACCTCGATCCAGACGAGCGCCGCGAGCGGCCCGAAAGCCTCGGCATGCGCGGCGCGCGAGAAGGCCGCGATCGCCCCGCCTTCATCGCCGATCGCCGCGAGCAACGCGCCGCCGAGGAGACCCGCATCGATCGCGGGGATCGCGTCGACCAGCGTCGAGAGCGCCGCCTCGGCCCGCTGCCCGGCGACGATGTCGATCCACGCGAGCCGCGACGAGATCTCGGGGTGACGCGGGGCGCGCTCGAGCGCGAGCAGATACCGCCTGCGCGCCTCTTCGAGGTCCCCCGACGCTGCGATCGCGTCCGCGTCGGCCGTGAGATCGGCCTGCTCGATCGCCCGGATCGCAGCAGCCGAAAGCGCGGGCGGCGCGCCGGTCGCATCGGTTCGCAGGGACAAACTCCCCTCCTCCGCCGCGGGAGCTTCCCACCGCGTGCCACGCACCGAAGGGGCGCGCGCGCCGGCCGCCGGCATCACGTGCCTCACGAGCGAGGCCACGGCGTCGGGCAGGATCACCGCGCTGCCTGCGAGGCGCCCGAAAGACCGACAAACCTCGGCGAGCGCGCGGAGGGCGAGCACGTGCGGCGGCGCGCCGAGGCCCACGCCACGCGCACGCTCGGGCACGAGACGCACGTCTCGCTCGTTCGGAGCGACCACCACGTCGAAGGCGAGCGCCGCGCGATCGAGCCGGAGGCCCACGCGTAGCCCCACGTCCGTCGCCACGATCCCGATCTCGGGCGTCCCTTCGCCGAGCAAACCCCGCAGCCGCGGCGCGACGAACGCGGCGAGCTCCTCGGTCCTCACGGAGACGCCGAGCCGCGTGAGCACGCCGCGGCGATGGCGAAACCGCGTGACGCCGCCCGTGAGATCCACCGGAAAACGCACGCTCGGCAGCGCGAGCGCGAGATCCTCGACGACCAGCGGTCCCACGGCGAACGAGGCATCGAGCTCGATCGAGAGCGTGCCTCGCTGCACCGACAGCAGCAGAACGGGCCTGTCCGTCGGGCGAGGTTTCGCCTCCGCGCCGCTGCTCCCCGTCGTCGTCGGCACGCGGAGCGGCTGGGCGCGTCCGAAGGGGCGCGCGCGCCCTCCCGGCCCGACACCAAGAGCCATGCGCCCTAGCCTACCCATGCTGGCGCCGCTCCGCGAATTTCCTAACCAAGGATCCCTCGGCGTCCCGGGGCTTCGAAAAGCAAACGGCCCCCGGGCTCGTTCGCCCGAGGGCCGCGCAGGTGGTCTGCGATCGCGCGAAATGTGGCTTCAGACGTCGCCCTTCGCGAGCTTGTCCTTCATCTTCTTGATGAGCGCCGGAAAGCCGTCTTTCTTGACGATCTTGACGAACTGAGAGCGGTAACTCGACACGAGGCTCACGTCGTCCGTGATGATGTCCTGGACCAGCCACGTGCCGTTTTTCTCGGCCACCACGTAGGCGATCTCGAGCGGCTCGCTGCGCGCGTCCTTCTTCGAGACCGCGCGCGTCTTCACCACGATCGCGTTGCCCTTCTTCTCCTCGGCCGTGTACTCGACGTTGAAATCGAGGGTCTTCTTGAGGTTTCGCTCGTACGCCTTGCGGACGAGTTGCTTCAAGAGTGCGCTGAACTCGGCCTTTTCAGCGTCGGTCCGGGCTGCCCACTCCGATCCGAGCGAGCCCTCCGCGAGCGTCTGGTAGTCGAGCATCTCGTCGAACATCGCGCTGGTCTTCGCGTCGTTCGAAGGCTTCTTCAGGAGCTCGAACAAGGCCGTTTGCTTGGCCTTCACCACATCCGTCGCTGCTCCTGCAAACGCGGGGCCCGCAGCACCCGCGAGCGAGACGGCGAACGACAAGACCACCGCCGCGACAAGGTTCTTTCGTTTCACGTTCCAGCTCCTCCTGCCTCAACCGTCGGCCGCCGCATGGGCGCCGCGGAACCGAAGGCAGACGTCCTTTCCCCACGTTTATTCATCTTCCGTGCCACCGGCTCGATCTCGCCGAATTCACCCCTCGGGGCAAGCGATGTGAACGGGCGGCCACGGCATCCGTGGCATGAACGCCGGCCCGAGAGCAGGATCCGGCCATGAAGCGCAGCCCGAACGTCCTCGCGGCGGGGCTCGCGGGCGCGGCTCTTTGTTTCCTCCTCGGATGGCTCGCGTCCCGCTGGTCCGCACCCGCGCCCGCACCTCCGCCGAGCGCCGCCGCGGTCACCGACGCGCTCGATACCGGGCCACACGATCCGATCCTCCTCATCGACGCCTCGTCGATCGTGTTGCTCCCGGACGCCTCGCTCAGGCTCGATCTGCCGGCCGCGCCCGAGCCCTGACATCGTCATCCCGGCGCGAGCGCGAGCAGGCTCGACCCGGGGATCCGCACGCGGAACGTCGTGCCCTTGTCCTTCACGCTGTCGATTTCGATCGTGAACCCGTGATCGTCGAGGATCCGTTTCACCACGGCGAGGCCGATGCCCATGCCCTGCGATCGCGTCGTGAAGAACGCGTCGAAGAGCCGCTCCCTCGCCTCCGGCGCGATCCCCACGCCCCGATCCTCCACCGCGAGCACCACGCCGCCCGTTTCCTGCTCGACACGCACGATCACCTCCGCGCCCGCGGAGCTCGCCTGGATCGCGTTGCGCAGGAGGTTCCACACGACCTGCCGCATCTGCGCGACGTCGGCCACGATCGCGATCGAATCCGGCCCCACGAACCGCAGCGGGACATCACGACCGCGGCCCGAGGTCCCGGCCAGCGTCACCACGTCGCGCGCCGTCACGACCAGATCCATCGACGTCTTCGAGGGCGCGCGCGGGCGCGACACGTCGAGCATGTCGGTCACGAGATCGTTGAGGCGCGTCGTCTCCCGCTCGATGATCGCGCAGAGCGCATCGTCGTCCGGGCCGATCGATCCACCCGTCCGCAAGAGCTCGATCGAGGCCACGATCGATCCCAGCGGGTTGCGGATCTCGTGCGCGAGCCCCGCCGCGAGCCGCCCGAGCGCTGCCAGCCTTTCGGCCTGTTCCGCGCGCGCCGTCGCCACGACGAGCCTGCCGCCCGTGATGCGCAGACGCTCGGCCAGGTAACTCGCGAGCAACGCGACGACGCTCATCGCGAGGAGGTTCAACACCAGCGGGAACGCCGCCTCGGACCAGCGCGTCGCGTACGCTTCCAGCGGCTGATCCGGCGGCGGCAGGAGCGTGCCCTTCACGAAGAGCCAGCACAGAAGCGTGTACGCCGAGGCCCCGGAGAGAAGCCCCAGGATCGCGCCGCGCAGGCCGAGGAGGATCGCTCCGCAGAGGCACGTGAAGCCGTAGAGCGAGGTCGCGCCGCTCGTCGCGCCGCCGGAGACGTAGACGATCATCGACCACGCGACCTGGTCGACGAACATCTGCACGAACGCCATCAGCTCGACCCCTTTGCCGAGCCGGAGCACCGCCGCGTAGACGCCCGTGATGCCGAACGCGACCGCGAACGTGAGCATCGCGATCCGGCTCGAGTAGGCGCGCGTGCCGAGGCCGCCGAGGTAGATGCTCGTCATGACGATCAGCACGATCGTCAGGACGATCAGGCGTAGCCCGGTGAGCCACGCGAAGCGGACCTCGAAGGAGCTGTCGGCGCCGACGCGAAGGCCGAGCCGCATCTCACTCGCCCTTGATGTTGCCCGCCAGGCTGAAGATCGGGAGGTACATCGAGATGAGCACCACCCCGACGACCGCGCCGACGACCACCATGAGCAGCGGTTCGAGCAACGACGTCAGCGCCGAGACCGCGACGTCGACCTCCTCCTCGTAGAAGTCGGCGATCTTGTTCAGCATGGTGTCGAGCGCGCCGGTCTGCTCGCCGACGGCCACCATCTGCACGACCATGCCAGGGAAGACCCGGATCTCCTCGAGCGGCTCGGCCATGTTTTTGCCCTCGGAGATCTTCGCGCGCGCGTAGATGAGCCCCTCCTCGATGATCACGTTGCCCGCCGTCTTCGCCACGATGTCGAGCGCGTCGAGGATCGGGACGCCGGAGCCGAGCAACGTGCCGAGCGTACGCGTGAAACGCGCCACCGCGATCTTCTGCATGACGGGCCCGAAGATCGGCACCTTCAGCATGAGCTTGTGGACGACGCGTTTGCCCTTGGGGTTCTTGTAGAGCTGAATCGCCCCGAACACGGCGCCGATCGAGCCGACGATCGTGAAGGGCAAGGTGCTGACGAACGCGCGCGACGTGGCGATGACGATCTTCGTGAGTCCGGGGAGCGCGTCCTTCGCGCCGAACTCCGCGAACATGCCCTCGAAGGCCGGGATCACGAAGCTCATCAGCACGACGATGACGACGATCATGATGATGATGACGGCCGTCGGGTACGCCATCGCGCCGCGCACCTGACGGGCGAGCTTCGCGCGCTTCTCGATGTACAGCGCGAGCCGGTTCATGATCGTGTCGAGGATGCCACCCACCTCGCCGGCCTGGACGAGGTTCACGAAGAGATCGTCGAAGATCTTCGGGTGGCGGCGGAGCGAGTCGCTGAACGTCGCGCCCTGCTCGACGCTGTTCTTGATGTCACGCAGCGCGACCTGGAACCGGGGGTTCGGCTCCTGGTTCGAGAGGATGTCGAGGCACTGCACGAGCGGCAGGCCGGCGTCGATCATCGTCGCGAACTGACGCGTGAACTTGACGAGATCCGTCGTGGTGACGCCCGAGCCGATCGTGACGTCCTTGAGGACGAAGCCCTTGCGCTTCTGCGTGATCTTCATCGGGTTGAGCTGCAACCCGCGAAGGCGCGTCTGCACGGCGGCCTCGTTCTCCGCTTCCATCACGCCCTTGCGGACCTCTCCGGTCCTCGATCGGGCCTCCCATGCAAACTCGGCCATGGTTTTTACTCGGCTCTCCCCACCTAGCAGGATAAGGGCCGAGCGCGCCCGGGGTCAAAGTCGCGGCGCGTTTGCTGCGAGGACGACGGGCCGCACAAAATCCCCACCGCGAGATCGTTGACACCCCCTCCCCCTCGGGCTCGATCCTCCCCCCGTGGAGACCCCTGCCCCCGCCGTCGACCTCGGGGCCGCCGCGCGCCTCGTCGTCGAACATCACCACGCAGCACCTTGCGCGGTCGTCGCCGCCGCCCTGCACACGGATGCCGGCTGGATACGCGGCGCAGGTGCGTCAGGCGCGCTCACGTTCGATCACGGCGCGCCCCTCGCCACCCTCGATACGCCCTTCGATCTGGCCTCGGTCACCAAACCCGTGACGGCCCTCGTGATGGCCCGCCTCGCGCGCCTTGGCTCGTTCGCTCGCTCCACGACCCTCGCCGATCTCGTGCCCTCGCTCGCCGCAACACGCTCGGCGCGGATCTCGCTCGACCTTCTCTCCGCCCACCGCTCCGGCCTCGAGGCCCATGGCTCCCTCTACGCGCCGCTCGTGCGTGGCTTGCCGGTCGACGTGGACGCCGCGCTCGTCCGCGCAGCCGATGCGCGACGCGCGGAGTGCACGGGCGATCCCCCGCCCGAAGGGTTCCCACCGGTCTACAGCGACCTCGGTTATCTCCTGCTCGGCGTCGCGCTCGCACGGAGAAGCGGGCTCGATCTCGATGCACTCATGACGCGTGAAGTCACGGGGCCGCTCGATCTCGGGATCGGATCGGCACGGTGGCTCCGCGCTCGCGACGCTTCCTTCGACGAGCGCGTCGCGCCGACCGAGATCGTCCCCTTTCGCGACGGCCTCGTGCATGGCGCCGTGCACGACGAAAACGCCTGGGCGCTCGCTGGCTTCGGCGCGGCAGGGCACGCGGGGCTCTTCGGGGATGCGTGTTCTGTCGCGAGTCTCGGCATCGCCGTGATCGAAGCGCTCGTGGGAGAGGCCCCCGGCGGCTGGCTCTCCGCGGAGGATCTCGCGCCGCTCGTTCGTCCTCGGCCGGGCGGCTCGCTCCTCGCGGGCTTCGATCAACGGAGCGGCGACGAGCCGAGCTCCGGCGCGCGGCTCGGGCCGAGGACCTTCGGCCACCTCGGCTTCACCGGGACGAGCCTCTGGATCGACCCGGACGCGCGTTTCGTCGGCGTTTTGCTCACGAACCGGGTCCACCCCACGCGCATGGCGCTCGCCATCCGGCGCGCCCGTCCGGCTGCCTACGACGCCATGGTGGACGCGATGCGGGCCGGATAAGCTCGCCCCGTGTCGCATGGCGCCCCCTCCCTGCCGGAAGAACCGCGCGTGAGCGTCATCGCGCCCGCGGCGAAGGCGCCTGCGAAGCCCGTGCCTCGAAAAAACGCGGCGACGCGCGGCATGGTCCGACCGAAGACGCGCCAGAGCTACCGCTTCGTCCGCGCCTACAGCGCGACCTTCGTCGTCCTCGGCAGCTACCTCTGGTTCTTTTTCCTCGGGCGATGGTTCGGTCAGGCGTGGATCGACGCACGGATAGCCGACGTGCACGCCCGCAACGCGCGCCGCGTGCTCTCCACGATCGTCGAGCTCCAGGGCCTCTTCATCAAGGTCGGGCAGCTCCTCAGCATCATGGCGAACTTCCTGCCCGCGCAGTTCCGCTCGGGCCTCGAAGCGCTGCAGGACCAGGTTCCGCCGCGCCCGTACCACGAGATCGCCGAGCGCATCGAACGCGAGCTCGAAAAACCCATCGACGTGCTCTTCCAACGGTTCTCCGAGGAGCCGATCGCCAGCGCTTCGCTCGGTCAAGTGCACGAGGCGTGGCTTCCGGACGGCGCGCACGTCGCGGTCAAGGTCCAGCACCGCAACATCGACGAGATCGTGCGGCTCGATCTCACCACGATCCGCCGCATCATGGGGATCGTCAGCATCTTCGTCCCCGTGAAGGGCCTGGACGCCTACTACCACCAGGTCCGCTCGATGATCCTGGAGGAGCTCGATTTCCAGAGCGAAGCGCGGAACATCACGCGTATCGCCGACAACTTCCTCCGCGATCCCACGGTGCGTTTTCCGCGCCCGGTCGAGGGGTATTGCACGCGCCGCGTGATGACGGCGGACTTCGTGCCCGGCGTGAAGATCGGCGACATCGCCACGCTCGACGCGCGCGGCGTCGATCGCAAGGCGCTCGCGCGCAAGGTCATCCGCGTCTTCTGCCAGCAGATCTTCGTCGACGGCGTCTACCACGCCGATCCGCACCCCGGGAACATGCTCGTCGGCGACGACGGCGCGCTCATCCTGCTCGATTTCGGCGCCGTCGCCGAGCTCTCGCCGCACATGCGCGAGGGCATCCCTGAGTTCCTGGAGGGCGTCATCCGGAAGGACACCGAGCAGCTCATCAAGGCGATGCGCAAGATGGGCTTCCTCTCGCGCACGGACTCGCCCGACGTGAGCGAGAAGGTGATCGAGTTCTTCCACCAGCGCTTCCAGGACGAGGTGAAGATCGAGACCTTCAACCTGAAGGACATCAAGCTCGATCCGCAGAAGGGCATCGAGAGCCTCGTCGATCTGCGCAAGATGAACATCGGCTTGAAGGAGCTCTCGGGCGCCTTCCACATCCCGCGCGACTGGGTCCTGCTCGAGCGCACGATCCTCCTGCTCACGGGGCTCTGCACGCAGCTCGATCCGGAGCTCTCGCCGATGGAAGTCATCCGGCCGTACCTGCAGGACTTCGTCCTCGGCAACCGCGACTGGGCCCAGATCGCGGTCGAAGCGGCGAAGGACATGGCCCTCAAGGCCCTCACGATCCCCGAGGATCTACGCAAGTACCTCCACCGCGCGAACCGCGGCGAGTTCGAGCTCCGGGTGAAGGGCCTGCCGAACGCGGCAGAGCTCGTCTACCGCGGGATCCGTCAGCTCATCTACGCGGCGCTCGGGATCGCTTCGGGTTTTGCGGCCTTGCAGCTCCACCTCGCCGGGCAGGCGCACCTCGCCCGTTATTGCCTCTACGGCACCGCCGCCGCGGGCGTGCTCCTCCTCGGAAGTTTGCTGTTCACGCGGACGAAGTAGAGGCCGCTGCTTTCCACCGTTGACGGTGGGCCGTGGCAATCGTCATCGTTCCGGCATGAGTCACGAGGTGCGGGACAGGCTCGAGTCCGATCGGAAGGCGGCGGAGGCCGAGGTCGATCGCCTGAAGGCCGAGCACGACAAGCTCGCCGAGAAAAACGAGGAGATCGGAGATGCTTCGCCGGACCGGCGGCACGAGATCCGCCGTCGCAAGGCCAGGCTCGTCGACGCGCGCGAGGTGCTGAAGGACGCGGAGGCGGCGCTCCGGCTCTTCGACAAGACCGGCAAGGAGCACGCGCTCGTCGCGGAGGGGACGCGTGTCTTCGGCTCGATCGCGGTCCGCATCAAGCCCGGCAGCTCGCACGAGGCGCGTGGCCAGGCCATCGACGAAGAGCTCGAAGGGCCGCTCGCCGACGTCGCCACGGAGCTCTGCGTGATCCTCGCGGCCGCGCCTTCGCGTTACACGCGCGAGCGCCCGGGCCGCGACGCGGAAGGCCGCACGGTGCTCGACGTGTTCGGCCGCGTCGAAGGGGATGTGCTCGTTCCCGCCATCAGCAACGCGTCACGGAACCTGCGCACCTGACGCAGGTCTCCCTTCATTTTCCGCCGCCACGCATCCGCTCGCGGATCGCCTTCGCGCGCGCGTCGCTGTCGGGGTGCGTCGAGAGCAGCTCCGGCACAGGAGCGGCATCGAGGCTCTCCAGGAACCGCGCGAGCCCCTCGGGGCTCTTGTTGCTACGCGCGAGCAGATCCACGCCGAACGCGTCGGCATCTTCCTCCATCGACCGGCTGTAGCTCAGCGTATCGAGCTGCGAGGCGCCCGCGATCACCGTGGTCGTGATGTCGTTCAGATCGCCCACGACGAACGCGATCGCCAGCCCGAACACCGCGTTCCGGACGATCGATCGCACGCCGTGTCGCCGGACGGCGTGCCCGATCTCGTGCGCGAGCACGCCGCGGAGCTGGTCGTCGTCTTCCTTCGACCG